>NZ_CAWUOL010000008.1:0-97027 GCF_963923915.1 Nodularia chucula CCY0103
ATCGGGTATCGGGTATCGGGTATCGGGGATTGGGTATCGGGTATCGGGTATCGGGGATTGGGTATCGGGTATCGGGTATCGGGTATCGAGAAATTAATGTTTATTCCCCAGTCCCCAGTCCCCAGTCCCCAGTCCCCAGTCCCCAGTCCCCAGTCCCCAGTCCCTAGTCCCCAGTCCCCAATTCCCACAAATGTTTAACTCTCTCTTCTTCGGCTTCTAAAAATAGGTTCCCGATGCCAAATAAAAGCTCCATTGTGCCTCGATAGCCAACTTTCGTAAAGTATCCATTTCCTAACCGGTCGTAAATGGGAATACCCAAACGATACATAGGAATCGAGAGACGTTTGGCGATCGCACCTACGTTAGAGTTACCAATTAATAAATCAGACCCAACCGCGAGTTGCTCAAAGTCATCTAAGTCACCAATGGTGACGCTTTTTACCGGGAGTTTTTCCAACAGAGGCGATCGCGTCGTTGTCACCACTGCATGAATTTGACTCCCCATCGATTGCAAGAAGTTCACCGTTGACCATAACAAATCTGGTTCCAACGCCAAAGAAACTCGCTTTGCACCAAAGTAAAAATGAGTATCCAGCATCGCATCTTGTAGCTGGCGACGTTGGCGACGGTATTTTTCTGGTACAGGTTGACTGCTGAGAATTGCCAATGCTTGCAGAAACTCATCCACTGGTTCCAATCCCGTCAGTTCACCAAACACCTCATAAGGGATGTTAAAGCGCTCCTCTAGGATTTTTGCCGCAGGTCGCATACTCTCGCCCAAAGCGATGGTAAAGGCGGAACTACCCACCTCTCGTAGCTGTTTTAAAGTAGTGCCACTAGCGGTGACAGCATTATAGCCGTCTTCCAAATGACCATCTAGAGAAGCACCAATATCAGGGACAATAATTGGCACTAAGCCAAAAGCAGTCACCATCTCCTTGATTTCCTGCAAATCCCCTGGTGTCAGAGAGGAACCCGCCAAAATCGTAACTTGTTCCGTTCTAATTCCCCCAGCCTTGGGGATTTCTCTGACAATACTTTCCACAGCCGCCGCAAAACCATCTTCCAGCGCTCCCTTGAAATCTGGAGTAGGGGCAAATACAATTGGTAAGTGATTTAATTCCGGATGGCGATCGCGGATATCCTTGAGAAAACGCTCAAGATCATCGCCTCTAGTTTCCGTTAACCCCGTACTACAAATACCAATAATATCCGGGTTTACCTTCTCCACCAGAGTCAGAATCGCCTGTTCCACATTTTCTTCCCCACCCAAAATAGTAGTGACTTCCGTCATGGCTGTAGTGGCCAGGGGAATAGCTTCCCGAAAATGCCGTACAAGCACAACTTTAGCGAAGGCAGTACAACCTTGAGAACCGTGGAACAAAGGGATCATTCCCTTCAACCCCAAAAAGGCTAAAGATGCACCCAAAGCTTGGCTTTGCTTCAGAGGATTAACAGTCAGTGGTTTATCGGGAAGATTAACAATCGCCATTGTATTAATACTAAGTTACGTGAATAGGTACTGGGGAGTAGGGAATGGGGAGTGGGGAGTGGGGAGTGTGGGGAGTGGGTACTAGGAACATTTCCCCCTGCACCCTGCACCCCTGCCTCTTATTCCCAAGGAGCGGGTTTGCGGATTTGTTCCCAAATCGGGCTATAAAGAGCTTCGTACAATTCCCGTGCCATCTCGACCATACCCACATAACCTGCGTAAGGATGGTGGCGTTCTTGGTTGATATCAAGGAAAGGAATCCGGGCTTTGAGTGCAGTGTATTGGTTACGACCACCAGCAATCAACATATCAGCACCAGTATCCTTCACCAGCTTTAACAATTCCTGAGCATTACCCTTTTCCATCATGATGCCATCATTACCAATTAACTTCTTGATGCGGGCTTTATCTTCCTCTGTACTCTTTCTGGTGCTGGTAGCCACAACTTCAATCCCCAAATCCTTAGCCGCCGAGATAATCGACCAACTTTTAACACCACCCGTATACAACACAACTCGCTTACCTTTGAGTCGAGCGCGATAAGGAGCCAAAGCCAAATCCAGAGCAGCAGTTTCCTCTGCAATTAACTTTTCTGTGCGCTCTTGCAAATCCGCATCACCCAACTTAGCTGCAATATTGCGTAGACAGCGATTCATATCATCAATGCCATAGAAAGACTCTTCAATGTAAGGAATGTTGTAACGTTCCTCCATCTTTCTGGCCATATTCACCAAAGCCCGTGAGCAGATCATCACATTTAGCTTGGCACGGTGGGCGTAACGAATTTCGTTATAGCGAGCATCCCCCGTTATTTTAGATAAAACACGAATGCCTAATTTTTCTAGCAGTGGTGTAACTCCCCACATCTCACCGGCGATGTTGTATTCACCGATCAAGTTAATATCATAAGGCGTAGTTTCTTCCGGTTCTGCTGTACCTACTACATAATCCAGCAAAGCCTCACCACCAAAGCGGTTGCCCAGATTTTTACTACCAATAAAGCCCGGCGCAATCACAGGGATAACAGGAATACCAGTTTTTTCGGACGCAGCCTTACATACAGCCTCCATATCATCCCCAATCAGAGCCGTGACACAGGTAGCGTACACAAAAATTGCTGGGGGATTGTAGCGATCGCTAACTGTTAAAATTGCCTGATAGAGCTTTTTCTCACCCCCGAAAATCACATCATTCTCAGTCAAATCAGTAGTAAAACTCGTCTTGTAGAGTTTAGGCCCAGAGGAGAGACTACCACGACTACCCCAAGAATTACCAGCACAGGCAATCGGCCCGTGAACTAAATGAGCCGCATCAGTAATGGGAACCAGGGCAATCATTGCACCATCAAAAGCACAACCACCTTGCGCTGCACCTGGTTGAGCTTGTTGAGTACAAGATTTATTTTTCTTCTCTGCCTGTTTGTGCTGATTATGTTCACATCCCGACTCACTCAGCAGCTCATTAATTTTGCCTTGGGTATTTTTCATCTCTCTTCTCTTTTTCTCTTCTCTTGCTGGATCGACAGTGTTAATATTTAGTTATCAGTTATTAGCCCATAGACTATTCACTGATTAATAGATTTCCTGCAAAAATCTTCTTTATTCCACATTTACCCCAGATAAATTATCAGTGTAAATTAGTGGCTTACTTCTCATAAAATTGACCTTTGCAAGATAGCTAGTGAGTCATAATTCAAGACAAAACCTAACAAATGTATTTCGTGATATCCTCTCCACACTCATCCGCAAGGTAAGACAAAGCACGAAACCGCATTCCCACAAACTCGTCATATAAAGGATTCAGTTTACACAGGGGTGGAATATGAAGAGTCCACCCAAAGACATTAATATTACGCTCAAAAGGACAACAGCAAGGAATTAATTGACAAATTACATGAGCCAACCTGTAATTTTTTACCGGAATCCCATCCACCCAACTACGCACAGGATTGAGCAGATTGTGGAACCAACCTGATTTTTTATCATTAGGTGGATGGTAATTAGGATGAGAGTGAGTGTGATTGATACTTTCCATAATCAATATATTAGGTAAATGCTAGAAACAAAAAGACAAAAAGGTAAGTTGGGGATTTGGGATTGGGATTTGGGATTTGGGATTGGGGATTGGGGATTGGCTATCGGGGATTTAACAATCTTTCCCCCTGCTGCCTCTTCTCCCTCTGCACCCTGCACCCTGCCCCCTGCCTCTTACTCCCTATTCCCCTTACTTACCCTTGATTAGCACGCTGCGTAATGCAATTCTTAACGAATCAAGTCGTAAGAAATATCGGTTTTACCAGCAATGTTGGTATTGTGATCGATATCGTCAAAGATTGTATTGACAATCCAGTTGAGCAAGTTGATCACACCTTGATAACCAATGGTGCTGTAGCGGTGTAAGTGGTGGCGATCCATGATAGGATAACCAATTCTGACGAAGGGAACCTTACAATCGCGCCATAGGTACTTACCGTAGGAATTACCAATCAGCAAATCTACAGGTTCGGTGAACAACAAGGAACGCATATGCCATAGGTCTTTACCGCCCCAGATGGTTGCGCCTTGACCAAAAGGACTAGAATCTAGTAAAGCTTGAAGTTCTTGCTCAAATACTTCATTCGAGTTGTTAACTAGGATGTGGACAGGTTCAGCACCCATTTCCAACATGAAGCCAACTACGCTGATGACTAAATCTGGCTCACCAAAGATAGCAAAGCGCTTACCGTGAACCCATGAATGAGAGTCAGTCATGGCATCAACTGCACGACCCCGTTCAATTTCTAGTTCTTCGGGAATAGCCTTACCACTTAGTTCGCTGAGTTTCATCAAGAACTCATCAGTACCCTTGATACCCCAAGGACGAGAAACTGAAGTGGGTTGCTTCCACTCTTTTTCAATGTATTCACGGGTTTTGGTGGTAGAATATGCTTGCAGAGCAATTGTAGCTTTACCGTTAATTGAATCTATGGCATCTTCTAGCTTTGTACCACCTTGATACATATTAAACTCACCTGTGTTGGGTGAATCCAAGTAGTCGCTGTTGTCAGCAAGAATGGTGTAGTCAAAGCCGAACAAGGAAGAAATGCGTTTGATTTCCCGGTTGTTGCCTATGTATGTATCAAAACCTGGGATAAAGTTGATTTTGCCGTTGCTGGTAGCCTTCTTCTTACCTGTAGTCAGGTTAGAAAGAATCCCCTTCATCATGTTGTCGTAACCAGTGATGTGGGAACCAACAAAGCTAGGAGTGTGAGCGTAAGGTACTGGGAAATCTTTAGGAACTGAACCAGCTTCTTTAGCGTTGTTGATGAAAGACTGTAAGTCATCACCAATTACTTCTGCCATACAAGTTGTGCAGACAGCAATCATCTTAGGCTTGTACAGTTGGTAAGAGTTCGCCAAACCGTCAATCATGTTTTGCAGACCACCAAACACCGCCGCATCTTCAGTCATTGAAGAAGACACAGTAGAGAATGGTTCTTTGTAGTGACGGGTTAAGTGGGAACGGAAGTAAGAAACGCAACCTTGCGCACCTTGAACGAAAGGCAGTGTACCTTCAAAACCAACAGCCGCAAAGATTGCGCCTAAAGGTTGACAGCCTTTGGCTGGGTTAATTGTTAAAGCTTCACGAGCGAAGTTCTTTTCACGATATTCCCAACCCTTAGTCCATTCAGCAACTCTTTCAACTTCTGCGGTGCTGTGACCGTTTTCAAATTCCTTCTTGTTTTGGAATAGTTGTTGGTATTCTGGTTGGTGGAATAACTCAACGTGGTCTTGAATATTTTCTGGATTTTGAGGCATTTCTACATCTCCAAACTTACTGAAGTCTTTCGTTACTAATCACGGAATTTTGTGGGGTGGGAGTGGAAATATCACTCAAAATTCAGAATGCAAAAATCAAAATAAACTCTTAACTTTTGAATTTTGAACCTTGAATTTCCGACTCCCCCTGGGGCTAAAACCCCAGGCTATCCCTACTTATCCCTTTGCCATTTCCCTAAGCTGTAGCCTTAACCTTAGCCGCAGCCTTTTTAGCTTGAGCTTTTTCGTTCCAGGGAGCGCCAATTAAACCCCAGGTTGGGCTGTTGAGTGCCAAATCCATATCACGAGCGAAGATAGCGAAGCCATCATAACCGTGGTAAGGACCGGAGTATTCCTTGTGATGCTTCTATAACTCTCACTAGCCTCATGTTTGCAATGAGCAGTGTCACTGATAAACATTGTTCGCCGATAACACATTTATTTTTAGGCTAAATATAGGCTAAATATAGGCTAAATCATAGCGATGCATATTCAGGGTCATATCAAGTCCGGTTGAATACTTACGAGACGCGAAAACCTGCCAAATCTTTGCTTTATCTCCCCTCCTCGCTTGCGGTCTGGGGTTGGGGGTGGGGTGACATGATTGTGGTAATCGTAACTAATTAAACGGAAATGATATTAGGGGTGGGGTGCAATTATTTATAGCACCCGCCAAGGTGGTTAGGACAAAAATGGATCATAAAACCCTTGTAATTAAGGAGTTTTAAGTCTGCCCCCTGCCCCCTGCTATACATTCGGCAGCCTTTGCAGATTTATCATCCTTGCAATCACATCAGCGAAAACATGAGAGCAAAAATATTACTAGAGTTAGACCAAGTAAATCTGCGTTTGAAGTCTGCAAAGACCAAGGTAACGGTGAGAGAATCACATGGAAGTCTGCAATTACGGGCGACTTTACCAATTAAACCTGGAGACAAAGATACAAAAGGTACTGGCAGAAAGCAATATAATCTCAGCTTGAATATTCCCGCTAATTTGGATGGACTGAAGACGGCTGAGGAAGAAGCATATGAATTAGGTAAGTTAATTGCTAGAAAAAGTTTTGCATGGAATGATAAATATTTAGGTAATGAGGGAATTAAACAGCAGTTTCAGACGATAGGTGAATTACTGGAAAAATTTGAAGAAGAGTATTTTAAAACTCATCAGCGCACTACAAAAAGTGAACATACTTTTTTTTATTATTTTTCCCGCACCAAGCGATTTACTAATCCGCAATATTTAGCCAGCCCAGAAAATTTTATCAGTGCCATTGAAAAAATTGATAAGGAATGGGCAAAATATAACGCAGCTAGAGCTATATCAGCATTTTGCCAGACATTTAATATAAAAATTGATTTGTCTCAGTATTCCAAAATGCCATTAAATAATTCTCGGAATATTCCCAGCGATGGCGAAATTACCACAGGATTTTTTAAATTTTCAGCATACTTAAATCATAGAGGTAATCAAGTTAATCAAAATGTGAAGGATAGTTGGCAGCTTTGGCGCTGGACTTATGGAATGTTAGCAGTTTTTGGTTTACGTCCACGAGAATTATTTATCAATCCTCATATTGATTGGTGGTTAAGTCAGGAGAATGCAGATTTAACATGGAAGGTGGATAAAGATTGCAAAACAGGTGAAAGGGAAGCGTTACCACTATATAAACAATGGGTTGAGGAGTTTGATTTAAGAAATCCCATATATTTAGAAATGTTGGCAACTGTGATTAGTAAGAAAGATCATACTAATCATGCTGATATCACTGCCTTAACTCAACGAGTTAGTTGGTGGTTTCGCAAAATTGGTGTAGATTTTAAGCCTTATGATTTACGTCACGCTTGGGCAATTCGGGCGCATATTTTAGGTATACCCATTAAAGCCGCAGCAGATAATTTGGGACATAGTGTGCAAGTACATACGCAGACGTATCAGCGTTGGTTTTCCCTAGATATGCGGAAGTTGGCAATTAATCAGGCTTTGAGTAAGAGGAATGAAGTTGAAGTCATGCGAGAGGAACATACAAGGTTGAGTATGGAGAATGAAATGTTGAAAATGGAGGTAGAAAAGTTAAAGATGGAGATGGTTTATAAGAGTAGTTGATTTTTATTAATTATAGTAAGACTTACTCAAGAAGTCTCTCAAAACCTCTTTTCTTTGTGTCCTTTATGGTATGCGTTTCGCGCACGCTACGCTTTAGCGGAGCTTACGCCTACGGCATACTACGTAAACGCTTTAGCGATACGTTTTTTCTCAGATACCCAATTAATTAATATAGTGCGTTGTAGTATGAGACAATACGCCCCAGGGATGATTTTTTAGTCACCAAACCGCGATCGCATTGAGTATCTTAGATGCGTGATTCTAGCAACAATGCCTACTGTTAACAATAACGAGTAATGAGTACAAACTGTGTAATAATAATTTGGCTAGAGTTTTTAGTCTCCGTTTTAATAAGTTAAAAGTCAAGCAAATAGACTGCATCTATTATATGAGGCTTAACTCAATGCATTTCACAGTAAGTAATATCACCTGAATATAATTAATTTTACTGACAACTCATGGCCATTTTACTAACCACCCTTTATACTTCCTGTAAACCAGAGCGTGCTGAAGAATTTTTATCCTGTCTGCAACGCAATTTGGAACATCCTGACATTGAGGCTGTGAAGCTTTTTTTGGAAATCAAAGATCAAGATACTGGCTATGATTATTTGGATGGATTTGACCACGAAAAGTTAGAAATTATTCCTGTACATCATCGTTCTACCTATGCAGAATTGATTGCAGTGGCAAATAACTGGGGAAACGATCAAGTAGCAATTATTGCCAATGGTGATATTTACTTTGATGAACATAGTGCTTTAGAACGCTCGGCAGAAATTACCCCCGGAGAATTTTGGGCATTATCTCGATATGAACCTACTCCAGATGGTAATTGGAAACTGTTTCATCATGCTATGGCTGGCGCACATGACTGTTGGATTTTTAGAACCCCACTATCTGAGTTTAAAAATAATTATCAATTGGGGATTCAAGGCTGCGATTTATTCGTAGCTCAACGAGCCATTGAAGCTGGCTTGAAAGTGTTAAATCCCTGTCTGAGCATCTTTCCTAGACACTTACATCAAGTTCCAGGAGTACGTAATCATAAACTTGATCCGATTCGTAAAACTAATTATTGGCATGATCCAGAATATGCGCCGTTGGGAACACAAACTTATAGCCCTCAACCCTGCTCCCTAGAAAACCGGGCTACTCTTTCTCTCCGTTCACCAATGTATATGGCTATGAGTTTTGTAGGACGTTGGTTATTACCAATCTATCGGTTTGAACCTCTGAAAAATCAACTTGACATTTGGAGAGGATATCAACCTTCTCATAAAGCCAAGGCAAAATAAGGGTAAAGTTTTTCAGGCGATCGCGCGCACAAGGAAAACACGCTATAATTATTTCTTTAGATCATGCGATCGCCCATTTTAATCTAAAAAAACAGCACTCAAAAAGTCTTCAACTTGACAATTGTAACTTCCAAAAAAATTAACTAAATCCTCAAAACCATATCTCAGAAGACTTATATTATCTCAAACATCAAAAATATCTACCTTCTAACTCACCCCAAAACATTCATTTAGACTAAAAATAAATTATATTTCATCTCACCATCAAAAAAATACCACTCTCATTGACTTTCACCACCTTTGACTAGGTTCGGAGTAATCCCAAGAGTGCATTTGACGGAAAGGTAAACCCATCTTTTGGAAGACGTACTTCTCTTTCACACCAGAAGCTACAAGGTCAGGCTTGAGGGCTTTGATAAACTCCTCAAATTCGTAGGCAGTTACGTCATCGTATACGATAGTGCCATTTTCGATATAGTGAGTGGTACGTTTGTAGTCGTCGTTGTGAGCGAACTCATAACCAGTACCAATCATCTTCATACCCAAATCTTGGAAAGCTGGGACAACGTGACGGGGGCGCAAACCACCAACCATCATAGCCACAGTCTTACCATCTAAACGGGGGCGATACTTGTTAACGATCGCATCCATTGTAGGCTGATACTTGGCAATAACCTTCTCAGCATTTGCTTGGATTTTAGAGTCAAACTTAGAAGCAATTTCCCGTAAAGATTCAGCAATCTTGGTAGGACCGAAGAAGTTGTATTCCAACCAGGGAATACCATATTTTTCTTCCATGTGACGGCTGATGTAGTTCATCGAGCGGTAACAGTGGATGAGGTTCATCTTCACATTGGGGGTCATCAACATTTCGTTGATAGTACCATCACCAGACCACTGAGCAACTACACGCAAACCGATTTCTTCCAATAAGATGCGGCTGGCCCAAGCATCACCACCGATGTTGTAGTCACCAATGATTGCTACATCATAAGGAGTAGAATCAAATTTCAGTGAACCGTCAGCCTTAGCTTTATCCGCTTTGGGGAATACCCAGTCACGAATCATGTCGTTAGCGATGTGGTGTCCCAAGGACTGAGAAACACCCCGGAAACCTTCACAACGAACTGGAATAACAGGCTTGTTAATTTCTTTTGCAGCTTTGCGAGCTACAGCTTCGATGTCATCCCCAATTAGACCGATGGGACATTCAGATTGAATGGATACACCACGGTTTAGAGGGAAGAGTTCTTCCAATTCTTGGATTAGTTTCAGTAGTTTCTTGTCACCACCAAAAACGATGTCTCTTTCTTGGAAGTCAGAAGTGAAGTCGATAGTACCAAAGGAATCAACACCTGTAGTACCAAGGTAATAGTTACGACGACCAGCCCAAGACCAGTAACCGCAACCAACAGGCCCGTGACTGATGTGGATCATGTCCTTAATAGGACCCCAAACCACACCCTTGGAACCTGCATAAGCACAACCACGAGCGGTCATTACACCAGGAAGGGATTTGACGTTAGATTTAACGCCGCAATCGCTCTTACCTTCTTCAAACACATTTAAGTGCTTTTCGCGTTTTTTCTTAGCTTTATCTGGGTAAGCACTAAGAACTTCTTTAATCAGTTCTTTTCTGTCGTCAACAATCTTGTTGTTTTCTGGAGGTGTCATTTTATCCTCTCCGATTGGTAGGTTTCTGGGAACAGGGGACTGAGAGTCCCCTCTAGGTTTAGTAGGGGGAGATGCAAGGGTGAAGGTAAAAGGTAAGATATAAAATTCTGCCTTTTTCCTCCGGTATTACTATTTAGCTGGCTTACCAACCAACATTGCAGCGTTTTCTTCGCTTTCAAGAATACCGAACTCAATCAACAATTCTTCTAGTTCTTCCATTTCGATAGGTGTAGGAATAGCTAAGTTTTTGTTGTTGATGATCTTGGTAGCCAATGTGCGGTATTCGTTAGCTTGGTTGCTTTCGGGTGCATATTCGTTAACAGTCATCCGACGCAATTCAGCGTGTTGAACGATGTTGTCACGGGGTACGAAGTGAATCATTTGGGTGTTCAACCGTTTTGCCAAGGTTTCGATCAATTCGATTTCTCGGTCAGTGTTACGGCTGTTACAGATTAAACCACCTAAACGCACGCCACCGGTGTGAGCATACTTAAGAACACCACGAGCGATGTTGTTAGCAGCGTACATCGCCATCATTTCACCTGATGTCACGATGTAGATTTCTTGTGCCTTACCTTCACGGATAGGCATAGCAAAACCACCACATACAACGTCACCTAATACGTCGTAAGATACGAAGTCTAAGTCTGTGTAAGCACCGTTTTCTTCTAAGAAGTTGATGGCGGTGATAATACCACGACCAGCGCAACCTACACCGGGTTCTGGACCACCAGATTCTACGCAACGAACGTTACGGAAACCGGTGAGCATTACTTCTTCAAGTTCGATATCTTCTACTGCACCACGTTCAGCAGCCAAGTGAAGAACGGTTGTTTGAGCTTTACTGTGTAGCATCAAACGGGTGGAGTCAGCTTTAGGGTCACAACCAACGATAAGAATGCGTTGACCCATTTCTGCCATAGCTGCTAGGGTGTTTTGGGAAGTGGTAGATTTACCGATACCACCTTTACCGTAGAACGCTATCTGTCTAATGTTTTCGTCAGTCATGATTGTTTATCTCCTGGAATTGGTTGGTTAGTGGGTCTGTTAGTTGACGTTCACGCCTGTTGAGCTACAGCAGTGAGCGGATGTAGAACGTCGCCGGAGGCGATTGTGCTTAAGCACACGCCGGAGGCGAACGCTCCACAGCAAATTCAATGGGTTTTGGTGTCATAATAGTTCGGGGTTAAGTTGATGTTTATTTTGTTTCCTTTGCCATTTGTCGAGTCAATGACAAAGGAATTACACACTTTACAAATATTTGGAGAAAATAAGTAGGATTTGACTAAGTTAATCTTTAATCAATGCAGAATCCCTACTTGTTTAAAATAGCGCCTTTCATGTTTGAGACGCGAGCTAATGCAGCGCTGGTGTCTTCTGCTGAAACTCCACTGGCCTTCATAGCTGCACTCAGGTGTTTGCTAACTGCATCAAAGTGTTGATCGTTCAGCTTCATCCCTGTGTGGGTTTTGTCCATTGGACGACCAGAATATTCTTTTGGTCCTTCCAGTATCTGAGCAAAGAAGGCGATTTGATGAGCGCGTTGTTTCGCCATATCGGTCTTAGCGAAAAACCCTTTGAGGCTACTGTCTGCCATAATGCTGTTGTGAAACGCATCAACTACTTTCTCAAGAGTAGGTTGTCCACCAATTTTTTCGTACAATGTAGTCATATCCTGTTCCTTTGCAGCGAGTTGGATCATGCAATTGGCAGTTAGGTGTAGAATACTTTCACCTATTTGCTATTGCTTTCTGTATTCAGTAGGAATGAAGCATTGATGTGGCGAAAATTAACTGGTTCAAATCCTACTTTCTTCTGCTGTTGAATGCTTAACAGATTCTATTTGTGCAGTGTGTAAATCTTCAGGTTATGGTTGGACTGCTTCAACTACCAAGTTCTTGCTCACACGTTCTTGTAACCTGGCTTCGATCGCAATCTTTAAGGTGGCTGTACTGCTAGAACAAGAACCACAAGCTCCTTGGAGTATGACTTTGACTTTATCGCCTTCTATGTCGTAAAGTTCTACATCTCCCCCGTCAGCAATCAATACTGGTCTGACTTCTTCATCTAAGACTTTCTGAATGAGTGCAATTCTTTGGACGTTGGTGAGAGGTTTTTGTGATTGCTGTAGAGACTGAGCAACTCCGGTACTTTGGTTGTTGAGAGCAGGTACGGCGGCTTTCTCCTTTACATCTCTTATAATATCATCAATAGTCGCTAAACAGGAACCGCATCCGCCACCAGCTTTTACATAATTTGTTACCTGTTCCGCATCAGTAAGATGATTTTCGAGAACCGCACGGCGGATTTTGGCTTCGGTGATTCCAAAGCAGCTACAAATTAATGCGCCTTCTTCCTCGTCATCATGGCTGGGTAGAGGTATGCCACGATAGTTATATATAGCGGCTTCTAGAGCTTCTTGCCCCATGACGGAACAGTGCATTTTGGCTTCTGGCAATCCGCCGAGGTAATCTGCAATCTCTTTATTCGAGACTTTCAAGGCTTCATCTAGGGTTAAACCTTTGACCATTTCGGTTAAAGCACTGGAAGAGGCGATCGCACTAGTGCAGCCAAAGGTTTGAAAACGTGCATCTAATATCTTATCAGATTCTACTTCCACTTTCAAATGCAGTCGCAGCGCATCACCACAAGCAATACTGCCAATTTCTCCCATTGCAAGTTTAACACCAGGTTCGCCAGTTTCTTCAATAGCTCCCTGATTCTTGGGATTGTAAAACAAGTCTAATACTTTATCTGTGTAGTCCCACATGGTCAATTTTAGATTTTAGATTTTGGATTTTGGATTTTAGATGAGGCACTAGGGCGGGATCAGGGATGAGGAAAAATTTCCCAATACCCAGTACCCATTACCCAATACCTATTTATGAATTAATGCTTGTTCTTGTCCTTGCAGCCAACCCGCATCATCATTAGTGAAGGGGGACATAGCGCGTAAACGTTCTATAATGCTGGGCATTACCTCGATCACCTTGTCAATTTCAGCTTCTGTAGTGTAGCGACACAGGCTGAAACGAATTGAACCGTGTAAGGTGGTGTAGGGTAAACCCATTGCCCGCAGGACGTGAGAAGGTTCTAAAGAACCAGAAGTACAAGCAGAACCAGATGAGGCACAGATACCGTATTTATTCAGGGAGAGCAGAATTGCTTCACCTTCAATGTATTTGAAACCAATATTTGTGGTGTTGGGCAATCTCTGCGTTGGGTCGCCATTAACTTCACAGTTAGGAATTTTGGCTAGTAAAGTTTGTTCCAGGCGATCGCGCAGTTTTCTTTCTCTTGTGGTAGCCTCTTCTAAATGTAAGAGTTCCAACTCTGCGGATTTACCTAGAGCAATAATCCCTGGAACATTCTCTGTTCCCGCCCGCCGGCCACGTTCTTGGTGTCCACCCAACAGCAAAGGACGGAAGCGCACACCGCGCCGCACATACAAAGCCCCAATTCCCTTGGGAGCATGAATCTTGTGACCGGACAGAGTTAACATATCCACAGTGCTAGTCTTCATGTTGAGGGGAATTTTTCCCACCGCTTGAACTGCATCTACATGAAAGATTGCACCATACTCTTTAACTCTTAACCCAATCTGCTCAATGGGGAAAACCGTACCAGTTTCGTTGTTGGCATACATAATTGTTACCAACGCGGTATTTCCAGTCAGAGAGGCTTCTAATTCCGCTAAATCTAACTGTCCCTGATGATTTACCGAAAGATAAGTAACACTGTAACCTTGGGTTTCCAGTTGTTTGCAGACATTCAAAACTGCTGGGTGTTCAACCTGCGTAGTAATAATATGTCGCCTTTCGGGTTGTGCCAACAGTGCAGCGCGAATAGCAGCGTTATCTCCCTCTGTACCACAACTGGTGTAGATAATTTCCGACTCATCAGCACCAATGAGGGCTGCTAGTTGTTGGCGTGCTGTTTTCAAAGCCTTACCAACTTGTCCACCAAAAGTATGCATACTAGAAGGATTACCGTAGTAGTCCCGCAGATAAGGCAACATCGCCTCTAAAACTTCTGGAGCTACCTTCGTTGTGGCATTATTGTCTAGATAAATGATGCTCATCCTGATACACCTATGACTTCGCTTTGATGGCGAGATAATTGCTCGGAAAATTTTTCGGAGTAATATTTAAACCAACGTTCCCAGTAATCTTGTTTCTTAGTTAACTTGGCTAAAGAACGGTTGTAATTTGCAAACCAAGTGTCCCAATAATCATTAGTTTGTTTCACGCAACCAGTGCAAGTAGGGCAACTAGCTTGACACTGAGGTACAGAGTAAACAGTACCAAAGCAGTTAGTGCAGAGTTCAGGATCAATCCAGTAATTACCGTCAATTACCTTCACTGCATTAGTGGGACATACAGACACACAACGATCACAGGAAATACATTGGCTAGTGATTTGGTAAGCCATGATTATTCTCCTTTTGAAAATGGGGAGTGGGGAGTGGGGAGTGGGGAGTGGTGCAGAAGGGGAGTTTTGCAATTCCCCATTCCCAAATTCCTATGCCTTATTCCCTAACTCCTGGACATATTGCTCGTAAAATTCCAGAGCAACTTTTTCGATTACGTCGTAAGCTTCTACAGTCTGTATTCCCGCCGCTTGCAATTTCTCTTGAGGACAGTTACCAATCTTGGAAACTAAAATTGCTTTGCAATCAGCGATCGCTCCCATGATATGTTCAAAAGTGGCTTCTTCTCCAAATCCACCTTGACAAAACTGGTCAATCTTGCGATGACTCACAAAGGTAACTTGACTACCATCCACTTCGTAAATTTGAAATTCCTTCGCATGACCGAAGTGTTGGTTAACTAAACCACCACCCTTAGTGGCGACTGCAACTAAAATTTTAGGATTATTGGCAAATTTCTTGCCGGCGCTAGCCTTGTCTTTGGCTATTTTCAGTTCTTCTTTAAACTTCTCAATTCCTTCATGAACAAGGGTGCGTTTTTCCAAGTCATATTCTGGAGTCATTTCCAAGAATTTATCTTTGCTAAACTCTTGGCTCCGATCTTCTCCTAATAATCCTACCGCATCGGCTCGGCATTGGCGACAATGGCGCATCATTTTCATGTTGCCAGCGCAATTATCTTGCACAGCCTTCACTTCTTTAGATGTAGGACCACGTTGACCAGTTAATCCGAAATGTGTGCCGTGTTCCGGTGCTGAAATCAAAGGCATGATGTTGTGCAAGAATGCACCATTTTCCCGAATCATTTTATTGACTTCGATTAAATGCTGATCATTAATTCCCGGAATCATCACCGAGTTAACTTTGCACAGAATATCAGCTTCTCTCAGAGCTTGCAAACCTTCCATCTGCTTTTCTAGCAGAATCTTAGCACCTTCAACACCTCTATAACGTTTCCGTTTGTAGTGAACCCAAGAATAAATCTGTGCGCCGATTTCTGGGTCAATTGTATTCAGAGTGATAGTAACGTGATCGATATTTAGTTGTTTGATGCGGTCAATGTACTCAGGTAGCATTAAACCATTAGTTGAAAGGCAAAGCTTAATATCTGGCGCTTTGTCTGCAATCAACTCAAAAGTGCGGAAAGTCTTTTCAGGATTCGCCAATGGATCACCAGGTCCCGCAATTCCCACTACGGTCATTTGGGGAATTTTGCCTGCAATCACCAAAGCCTTGTGTGCAGCTTCTTCTGGTGTTAGCAATTCGCTAACTACTCCAGGACGACTCTCGTTAGCACAGTCATATTTACGGTTGCAATAATTACATTGAATATTACAAGCCGGTGCCACTGCCAAGTGCATTCTGGCGTAATGGTGATGAGCGTCTTCGCTATAGCAGGGATGTTTGGCGATACGTTCTTGGAGCTTTTGATCCATTTCTACGGTGGTGCTGCTGTCGCATCCGCAACCACCTGATTTTTCTGGGGTTAATGCTGGTTCCTGATGGTCGGAGGTGAGGAGTCCGGAAGACGGTAGTGTCATTAAATTTCGCAAGGGTTCAGTGGACTAAATGCCACAGTGGGAGATGCCGTTGCTACTGTCTTTACCTAAGAACTGAAGTCGCGTCTTATAATCAGTTAGCAGTTAACAATTATTATTTGTTTACTGTTGACTGATACTATAGCTGGCCTGTCTCAATTTTGGGATCTATCTGGGGTATTTGTGTGTGAGTACAGCCGCGACTTCGATTCACTTAAGGCATGGTGCTATCTCATCCCTCCACTCACTTGGCGCTTTTGCTTTTGGCTTGGCGTTGAGTGATTGGCGATATAAGAGTTATAGCAGTCCCTCTCAAAGGGTTAGCGCCTTTATGAAGTATAGAATTTATTGGATTTATTATGCTTGTACTCAAATTTTCCAACCCTAACTGTGTGGGTCTTACAAGCATTTAAAATTTATTTTTCGGGTAGGGGTGCTAGTATTTTTCAGTTGGGGTACGAGTATTTATGAATAGGGGTTCAGGATTTCTTTGTACTCAGCCATAACCCAATCATACCAAGGGTTACAATTTATTTTATGACATTTTTCTGGTACATAAATCTGTACTCAGACCTGCCTTAAATCCTATGTTTCACGACAAACAATAGGGGCTTAAGGGCTGAAAAACTGGAGCAGGTGAATGTTGTACTACTCCAGATACCTGCGAAATTCAATTGTGTATCCAACATATCATTTTTTTGGACAAAAAAATGCAGTTCATCTTTTTTTAAGTTTTCCAGACAATTAACTGTTTACGGAAGAATGGGAGGCTGATTTTTTTCATCTGGCTGAAAAATTAGGTTTATTGCGAAAATATCAACTTTAAACCTGTGATTTCTGGTTCCCACGCCTCGTAGTGAAAAGGTTCCCGGATCTAAAAATTATCCCTCAATCACTCACTTACTTCTGATCATACATCTATTGAGAATTACTGGCTATAAGCAAAAATTATGAGGTGCTAGTTAGGATTAACCCGCAGATAACGCATAGCTTAACAATTCCTCACAGTTAAAATTGCGATGTCGAAGGAATTTGATTATGTATCTAACCTATCATTTTTTTTGGAGAAAGATATGCTTTTTATCTTTATTTTATTTTTGGGGGTAGAAGTTAGCGACTAAAAGACTTTTGAGTATAAGCACTTATCTTGACTTTATCGATTTTCTGTCATCGGTTTTGGAAAACAAATGGTATGAGATATTTGGGCGTTGCTGATTTCAAATATGAATTAGGCTCACGCATTAGCGAAGTACGTTAGGCGCATCAGCGTTCGCGCAGCGTGCTGTAAGCTCTAGCACGAAGTGCGTTAGGCGCAAAGGTAGGAAGAAAAAGCAAGGGGATTTTGGCATTTCATACTTTAGTTCAGCAACGCCGATATTTGTCTACGCTTTTTGGAACTGTGATCTCAATCATTGTTCAGCCAAGTTTGAATTTCATTGAGTAACCAAGCACATTCTTCTTCGTTTAAGCGCCAATTCAAGCGAATGCGATCGCTCTCTGTACGGATTACTACCTGCCAATTTTCCGCAACATCTGTCTCAAAAAATTCATTAGCGCGATTTTCCTGTCGTTGACAGACATAAATAGAGCGAATGTTTTTAATAAACTCCGCTCTTGACTGAAATTGAGCAAACCAAACATTCTGAAATTTAAAGTATTTTTCGGTTTTGTTAAAGTAAAGATAGCCACCATACTCATTTTCAGTTATTAAGCTATTTTTGTCCGCCAAGGGATTTTTCAGAAATGATTTAATTTTATCCAGTATAGAAACATCTAATATTTTAAATTTAAAACACAAAACAGTTAATATAGTTAACCCAATAATTACATCTAAGCCCAACATCCGACTTAAAATCAAAAACGCAGGTATCAATATCAGCCATTTTTGATATTGATTGGGTTTCTTATACCTAAAAATTTCTAGCTCTTCTGAAGAATTTTTAGTTACCCTAAGAAAAGGTCTAATAAGGTATATTGATTTATGATTTTGGTAAGATTTTTTTTGACTAACACTAGATTTAAATCCCTGGGAGAATACTTCAAACGCTTCACTAGCAGTGGTAAATCTTTCTTCTAAAGCTGGTTCAGTTAGTTTCTGAATCCAATTAATAAAACTGTTACTAACACTAGCCTGATCTGCAAATTTAATTCGCAAATTATTTTGAGGTAAATCAGCAGGAGCCACCCCTGTAACTAAATGAATTAAAGTAGCCCCTAAACCATATAAATCAGAAGCTGGTACAGATCGTCCCCAAAATTGCTCCATTGGAGTATAGCCAATAGTACCTACTACAGTAAAGGTTGCTTTAGTTACAGCCATTCTATCTTGCACTGCACCAAAATCTACCAAATATATATTTTTATCTTCTCCTAAAATCAAGTTACTGGGTTTGATATCTCGATGGAGAACTGGAGGATTTAAGTGATGTAGATAAATTAATATCTGTAAAATTTCCCCAGCAATTTGTTTAAGTTCTGGCTCACTAAACTTTTTTCCCTGGGCTAATAAATCCTGTAAAGTATAACCAGGAATATAATCTTGAACTAAACACCACCAACTTAAACCTACATCTTGCTCTTTATCAACTAAGAAATAATCACGGTAGTGGGGTATTCTCTCGTGATTAAGGTTTTGCAGAACTTGAGCTTCTCGCTCAAATAATTTTAAGTCGTCCCATTTAAATTCAGTGCTAAAAACCAGAAGTTTGAGAATAACTAATTCATTACTCTCGCTCTTTAAATCTTCTGCTAGCCAGGTTTGACGACCAGCCATTGTGTGTCCTAAATGTTGTTGCAGTTGATATCTTTCTTGTAATATTTGCCCTGAATTAAACACAATATGACTCCTATTTTATTTAACACATATATAATGATGTACGCTGATTTATCACTGGTTGTTTAATAAGAATCAGACTCCTAAGTAAATCGTCGTAAATAATTACAGCGATTTCCAATTATATAAGGTAAATGATAGCCCCCTCATCGCTTGCGGGGAGGGGGTTGGGGGTGGGGTTCTTCTACCTCATAACACCGGGAAATGCTGTAAATGTTTGTAGTCGGGACTTTAGGGGTGAATTAAGGGCTAAATTATAGTTAGGGTTATTCTCGGAAAGTTGCTTAACCTCACATATATTTAGGTAAGAGGGCTAAGATTACACTTTAGCGTATTGGTACTGACTCGGATAAGACTTGTAATAAATTTCAATCCTGATCCTCTAGGTGGGGATTGGGGAATGGGTTAAGACTCTTTTGGTGTCTCTGTTTTATTCAAGGTATTATACTATTTACTTTTAGGAATAACTTTTCTGATACCACTTTTACCCACACTATCGCCTTGATAACGGGGGATAATATGAATACTGGCGTGCATAATATTTTGTCCACCTTCTCGATTAATATTCATACCTACATTAAAACCATCAGGCGCAAATTCCGTTTGGAGAATTTCTTGGACTTTATTCACCATAAACCAGCAAGCAGATTGCTCTTTAAATGGTAAGTCAAAATAATTACTAACATGACGCTTAGGAATAACTAATGTGTGTCCTTTACTGATGGGGTAGCCATCAAAAATTGCATAAGCTGTTGCTGATTCTGTGAGTAATTTTAGATTTTTATGAGGATTACAAAATATACAGTAATTAGATGAGTTGCGCTGCTGATTATAAGGAATGTATTCATATATTTCTCGCATCTCATCTGAGAGTAGTGACTGAAATGGCAGTTTGGCTAGACATTGATATGTAGGTTTTTTATGGACATAGTGTTCTCTGAATCCTTCTCTCTTAATATCTCTTCTGACTGCATAATAAGCTTTACCTCCTGGTTTTAAGAGATGAGATATTTCCATGAGAATATTTGCTTGTTCTTCTGGAAATACAACATTTAAGACATAAAAGCAAATTATGGTGTCAAATTTACATTGGGGATATTCTGGGAAATAATGAGGATCATAGCCTGCAATATCAATTCCTTTTTGGCTGAGAATTTTAACATCATTACCAAAGCCACAACCGAAGTCTAGTATTTTTCCTTGTAGCAAGTTCTTGTTTAATAAAAATTGTGCTGGAAATGATAAATATGTTCTTTCTATAGCTGTCAGATGGCTGAATGTATTTTTTTGCTCTTTCATTAAATTTCGAGATGCACGCTATCCTGTCTTAGCACAGTTGATATTTAATTGCCTTACGTAAATTCTCGGTGATAACTTAAATGACGTTAAAGAATGTAAATTGGTAAGCAGTAATAAACCAAACTATAGCAGTCCTAAATCATTTCTGAACCTCTTTACTTCTTCACTTGGCGACTTGGCGGTTCCAAAAATTCATAAATCAAATAAGATGGCCATAAATGACTCCCAATCTTCCAAGACCAAAAGCAGAAGATTTTCCCGTTACTGGTGAATTTCTTCCAGGTCGAGTTATGACAATTAATTCTCTTGCAGATTGGAGAAATTGGCAAACTTGGAGAGTAGGTTATAAGTACATTCAAGGACTAACCAACTTCATATTTTTCCCAAATGTACCATCTCCTGTAAATGCTCCTTTACTAGCGAACTTGTCTTCTACAGAGGAATTATTCAATAGTCATAGGTCCTTCAATAAAGAGTCCATCTGGATTGATAGTGTTACGAACAAAAGCGCTTTCCAAAGTCCCAAGTCTAGCTCCTCTAGTATTGGCATTTTCCAAGTTGACCCCCAACATTTCGGAACCACTCAGATTGGCTCCACTCAGATTGGCTCCACTAAAATTAGCCCAACTAGCTGCACTGATTTCACTCAGATTAGCTCCACTCAAATTAGCCCAACTCAGATCAACTCTACTCAAGTTAGCTCCACTCAAATTGATGTCTTTCAGATCAACCCCGCTCAATTTAGCACCACTAAAATCAACCCGACTAAAATCTCTTTCCCCAGCAGCGTAACGCTTGAGCAATTCCTCAGCATCCATAATTCAACCCTCAAATCAAACAACACATACAAATATAACCCACTCAACCTCTTTGACCCCACCTTCAACATCAACCTCCAAATCATCGACCTCCACACACAACAACCAGAAGTGTTGAATGTTAAGAAATAGGTGATAAAAAGAGCATCAGAATATGGTAGATTTTGGGCGAAGGATTAAAATACTTTAGTTTGAAAGTGATTATAAATTCATTTCCCAAGATTCTCAAAGGCATCCTGAGAGAAATGCCAAAAAACTCAATCTGTCTCATTGGTTTGAGGAGATGATGTTTTGTTGACTAATTTAGGCTTTGAAGATTTAGTGTAACTAATAATGTAAAGTTGTGTATCAGTATTCAACATTTCTAGAACAAATCTTTAATTATTTTATGGTGTTATTGAAAGAAATGGATGTAAGATATGTGTTTATAGAACTCTTTATCTATATTAATAAAGGTATATATACACACAGACAATAAAACCTAAAATAAAATAAAGAAACTTGTCTTTTACCTCACTAAATAATAGAATAAGATCGTAGCTGGATATACAGATATATCATTATTTATCCTATCTACCTGATCTTTGTTCGCAAGTGAGTACAACTGAATATATTGCTAAATACCTTGCCTAATTCGCTGCAAACTCTTACAGGCAATGTTCTTTGTGGTGAGTACAAAAATTCTGAAGCCTCTACCCTAAAAATACCAGAACCCCTATTATTAAATACTAGCACCCCTGACCCGAAGGGAAATTTAAAGTTTATCTTAAATAAGGGTTTGAGGGGTTGAGTACAAGTGTAATAAATACAATAAATCCAATCTGCGTTTAATGTACTGTCCAGTTGGGAGTCATCTGATATAAGCAAAAAAAAGGACATGGCTCTTTTAACCAGACACTACCGATGCAACAGTCATTAAATATTATCAAAAATCGTCAGGCTGCAATCAAACCAATTTCTACAAATACATCGCTGCGGAAAAATCTGTTCTCTGGTGGTTTTTTAGAACCTTTATTGAGTGACTTTCAAATCATCTTTGAACGTGATCCAGCAGCACGTAATTGGCTAGAGGTGGTGTTTTGCTACCCAGGGTTACACGCTCTCTGTTTGCATCGTCTCGCCCATTGGTTACACTGTCGGGGAGTGGTTTTTATCCCTCGTCTAATTTCTCACTGGGGACGGTTTTTGACAGGAATTGAAATTCACCCAGGCGCAGAGATTGGTAAAGGTGTGTTTATTGACCACGGTATGGGTGTGGTGATTGGTGAAACTGCTATTGTCGGCAACTATACACTAATTTATCAGGGTGTTACTCTGGGCGGTACTGGTAAAGAAAGTGGTAAGCGTCATCCCACTCTGGGAAAGAATGTGGTGGTGGGTGCGGGTGCGAAGGTTTTGGGAAATATTCAAATTAGTAATCGCGTCCGCATTGGCGCAGGTTCTATTGTTTTGCGTGATGTTCCCCCAGATGCAACTGTGGTGGGGATTCCTGGTAGAATTATTTCCCCTAAACAAAAAACTCAACTCCATCCCCTCGAACATGGAAAGCTTCCCGATGACCAAGTAAGTGTGATTAGTTCTTTACTCTCCCGCATCGAGAAACTAGAACAACAACTGCAAACTGTAAACCTTGAACCCCAGGATCAAGAACTGTTGACCCAAAATGATGGATCATGCTGACCTCTGATAGTTCTGATTTCTTTGGCGAACAAATATTGCAGATTCCGTTGTGCGATCGCTGGCGTATTTCCCAACGTTTGCAAGAATTAAAGATTTCCTGCTGTTGTCACAGCGATGGTTCCTTGCGAGTCAAAGTCAACAACTTAGTAGAAGCCATCCTTATCCGCAGTACCATGATGCAATTTCTGGCCTCGCGCCACGAATTAATAGATTGGCTAGAACGTTGCTGGAACTCACAAAACTTCTAAACTCCCTCTCTGCGTAAAAAAAACATCATCAATAAGTAGCAATTACAATTATGACCACCTGTAAAAGTGAGAGAAAATTTATCAATTTTTTACATCAGGAACTAGAACTCACAAATGCTGACATTGCTGTAGCGCTACGACATCGTAAATTTGATAACGGTCCCTTACCCATGCTGCTTTGGCAATATGGATTAGTTAACTTACAGCAACTAGAACAGATTTTAGATTGGCTAGATGAGCATGATTAACAGATTTTCTGCTGAACTTTTCTGGCGTTAGCTTGCCGACATTCCCCCCAGTAAAATTAGGGTAGTTATACGAAGAAAGCATGAGAGTATATAGCTTTATTGCCAGATTTGCTATTTTGCTGTATTCAGGATTTACTAATAGTTACGTCAATTAATCGCTATTATAAAATACCTGATTTAGCAATAGTAAAAATAATTCTAAAATTATACCTGTATTTGGTTCTCTTGCATACAGATATGATGTTTGTATTTAGCTAAGATTTAATAATCATGAAGATGAAATATTAAATCTAAGAGTTTATAGCATTTACCATTCATCATCTGGCTACGCTACGGCAGCTATCAGGATTTGCATTAGGCATTTACCATTACCAGAAATTGCAGGTAAATCAGCTCCCAAAACTGAAAACATATTAAGAATGATTCCTAAAAGTGATGTTTGAGATGAATGAAATCTTAATTAATGACACTACATTACGTGATGGTGAACAAGCGGCGGGTGTTGCTTTTACCTTTGAGGAGAAAATTGCGATCGCCCAATTTCTGGATGCAATTGGCGTGCCAGAATTAGAAGTCGGAATCCCCGCAATGGGCGAAGCCGAAACCCATGCCATCTTAGCAATTGGAGACTTAGGTCTGCAAGCGAATTTGCTAGGTTGGAACCGGGCGGTACTTTCTGATATCAAAGCTTCCATCACCTGCGGTTTAAAGCGAGTACATATCGCCATTCCCGTTTCTGGAATCCAAATCGCCGCTAAATTTCATGGCCAATGGCGGGTAAGTTTGCAAAGACTCAAAGACTGTATCAACTTTGCCTTAGATCAAGGTCTTTGGGTAGCAGTAGGGGGTGAAGATTCTTCCAGAGCAGACCCCAACTTCCTCTTAGATGTAGCACTTAACGCTCAAGAATGGGGCGCATCCAGGTTTCGTTTCTGCGATACCGTTGGCGTTCTCGAACCCTTCACCACCTACGCCAAAGTTAAACAGCTAGTTTCCGCTTTGTCCATTCCCCTAGAAATTCACACTCACAACGATTTTGGTTTAGCAACTGCTAACGCCTTAGCTGGTATTAAAGCCGGAGCGACATCTGTAAATACCACCGTGAATGGGGTAGGGGAAAGAGCGGGAAATGCAGCTTTAGAAGAAGTTGTAATGTCCATCAAGCGCATCTATGGCATCAATTTGGGTATTGATACTCGCCGTTTGTTGGAATTATCACAACTAGTAGCTTCAGCATCTAATTGTCATGTTCCACCTTGGAAAGCAATTGTTGGGGAAAATACCTTTGCTCATGAGTCGGGAATCCATGCTCATGGCGTACTGCAAAACCCCCTTACCTATGAACCATTTGCACCGGAAGAAGTGGGCTGGGAACGGCGGTTAGTGGTGGGTAAGCATTCTGGAAGACATTTAGTAACCAGTTTGTTACAGCAAAATAATATTTTTCTCAACCCCGAGGAAACCCAATCTGTTTTGGATGCAGTCCGCCAGCAATCCGTTAAGCAGAAACGCAATTTGACTGTAGAAGAACTTTTGAACTTGGTCAAAGAACAGAGGTACTCCCATGCAACCTGATGAATTAGAGCTACATTTACCGCCAGTTTTTGAAATTGGGCAAAAAGTCAGACTCCGCAAACTGATTAAAAATGATGGGACGTTTCCCGGTAAAGAAATCGGCCAGGTTTTAGCCAACAAAGGAGATATCGGCTACATAGCAAGTATAGGCACTTATTTACAAAGTTCCTATATCTATGCAGTGCATTTTTTAGAGACAGGGTTTGTTGTTGGTTGTCAGAAAAGAGAAATAGAAGTGGTAGAGGAAAATTAATGAAAGTAATGTTGCGGATGAACGATGCGGGAACTTTAATTGCTTACGTTGCCAAAAAAGACCTGGAAGAAGAAGTTGTTAAACAAGCTGATAGTAATGATGGGATTGTTTTGACTTTAGCAAATGGTTGGGAATTAGAATTTAAACAATTACCTGATACTGCAAGTTTACCCCTAACTGTGGAAGCTAAAAGATTAGCTTAAAAATAAATGTTTTCATGACATCTTCCACCTAGTCCTGGCGATTAAAACATTACGCGGCTACACAAACTTAGTCCGCCTGCGCGGACTAAACATAAAATTGTAGTAGTGACTTCTAATCGCCTGGTAGTGTGGAAGCTGAATTACGAATTAATCAACGATCGCTTTTTCTAAAGCTGCGGCAAAACCGATGTCTTCAATTTCATCAGAAGTAGTAACATCTGCAATATCAAACTTTGCACCAGCGTTAGTTAACTCGTCATCTATTGTGCGTAGAAACTGAGTAGCGCTGGCATCATTACCAATTTGAAAGAATAGGACTGCTAATTCTTCATCACGGTCTATTTTGCGACTGGCGAGGATAATCTGCTCATACACAGATTTGCGGTCATCTGGCTCACCATCTGTCACCACAATAATTGTCTCGCCCTGGGGTGTTAAACCTTGTCCTCGGCGATTGAAAAAGTCATCAAAAGCAGCTTTGAGTACGCCGCCTAAGTTGGTGCTTCCCGCAGGGTTGTTTTCTTGGAATATCTGCTTAACTTTATTCGCAGTTACGCCTGTATACATTTTGTGTCTACCGGAAAACACGTAAATATTGATACCATCTGGGTCTAGCTGCTCACACTTGTGAGCTAAGGCTAAGGTGTTCTCTTGCATAACTTCCCATCTGGTTTTACCGGGAAGTTCGCTAGGGCTTTCCATGCTACCGGATTTATCTATGATGAGAGTGTATTGTCTACCCATGATTTCTGGCATTTTCTGATTTTATATGATGATTTTTGTCTGTTCTCAAAATAAACATTTTAACTAACTTTGCAAAATTACTCGTCTACCGTCTAGATGTGCGGTGGTAATTCGAGGGGTATATTACCCAATAAACCTTTACGAAAATCTGTTAACAGATGTCTGGCTGTGCGTTCTACGTCGCCTTTGTAACGATGTTCTGCTAAGGCGTGTAAATAACTAGCTCCGGTGTACATTACGGGGTCAAGTTCGTAGCGGGTATATAGGGGTGAAGGTGGTAATAAATGTGCTGCTGTCTCTTGCAGTTCGTTGACTAAATCGATGAAGGCGGACGCTACTAGCTGGTTATCATAAGATGCTTGACCAATATCATCACAAATGGCTAGTTTAACTGCGGCTTCTTGATTTCCCATTCTTAAGGGGATAACTCCCGGAGCATCTAGTAGTTCTAAGTGTTCGGAAATTCTTACCCAACGCAGAGAGCGGGTGACTCCGGGACGGGCGGCGCTTTCTACTACTCGCTTTCCTAAGAGACGGTTAATTAAGGCAGATTTACCCACGTTGGGAAAACCAATGACTACGGCGCGCACTGGACGGGGTAACATTCCTCGATCGCGTCTTCTTTGATTGAGTTGTACTCCTGCTGCTTGGGCGGCTTTGGCGATCGCTGTCACACCTTGACCTTGTTTAGCATTGGTAGAATAAGCTACTTCACCCTGATGCTTAAACCAATCTATCCACAGCGATCGCACTTGGGGCGAAATCATATCCAATCGGTTTAATACCAATACCCGCGCCTTATCTCCCACCCATTCATCTATTTGGGGGTGGTGTGTCGCTAAAGGAATCCGTGCATCTCTGACTTCCAGTACCACATCTACCCGCGTTAGCTGTTCTTTCAGCTGCTTTTCCGCTTTGGCAATGTGACCTGGATACCATTGAATCAGATTTAATTTATAGTTTTGAGTTAAAGACATAGGTAATTACCAATAACTACCAATTATAACATTTTTGCGTAAAGATACGATTCATCTTACTTCTTTATTGACATGAGACTTTAATTAATAAACTCCTGATAATCTTCAATTTTACTAGCCAAGCGTGATGCTAAAAACGGACTGGCATCCTTTAAAGCTGCGTAAATTTGCATACCTTCTTCTCGATAGCCAATAATTTTATCTTGATTCCAATAGTATGGAGGTGCTTGGAGATTTGTGATTCTATCTGCTAGTTTCACCATCCATATTTCTGGGGAATGCTGCTTGATTCTGCGTAAACTATCCGCCATTTGCAGATTTTTGGCTAGAGAATTATCTTTGGTCAATGCCAGCACCCCATTAGCTACTGATTCACCAAATTCACTCTTTATTTGGTCATAAGTGGTATCTGTATCTTCAATGGCATCATGTAAAATAGCACATTGAATTGCTAAATCACCATCATGGTGTTTTTCTATACTTAAGGCAGCCATTACCTCCATAGCCACAAAACTCAAGTGCATGATATAAGGTATTGTTGACCCTGGGATTGTTTGACCTTGATGTTTATTGGCCGCAAACTTATAGGCTTGAATATAATTATTTTGCGACCAGTTTTGCTCAGTGAGTTGAGATGTTTTCATTTCAGCATTTTTCATGTAAAATCAAACGATTGCCATCGGGGTCATAAGCATAAATTTCTCTACCGTGGCTAGTTGTGGAAATTTCTCCGGGCGGTGGATAACCTAAGTTGGCTAAGTGTGCGATCGCATCTGCCAAATTACTCACTTCTAAACATAAACTGATCTGACTTTGGGCTGAATTAGCAAATTCTGTTCTGTGACTTTTTTGAGGTTGAAAAATCCCCAATCGCACACCAGGAAGCTGAAATTCTGCATAAACATTAGGTGTCACAGATTTGGGTTGATGATTCAGGAGTTGGCTATAGAAGCTAACTAAATTAGCAAAATTAACAGATGCTATAGTCACCCGTGCTTCAGTGTATTGAAAAACCATAATTAAAAATTGTACTAAACAAACTTAGAGAGTCCCAGAATAATTAGCAAAATTCCCGGTAAATAGGAAAAGCGATTGAGTAACCGATTGTGAGATAAAACTATCCCAACCTGTAAACCCAAATATATCAAAAATCCACTCATAGTAGATATAATTATTGTAGTTAACCATATAGAATGTCCCATCAAGGCAGCCGCAATACCAGCAAAAAAGGAATCTAGGGATACGGAAAAACCCAAAGCGACGGCTTCTAAATCGGTAATGGAACCTGAAGCGTCGAAATCTGCGGCCAGAGGAGATTTCCAAATATCTCGGATTACCCGCAAGGGTTTCCAGTCCAGCCAACGCCAGCGAGATGCTGGAGATTTGGGAGTTTTTGGGGGTTCTGAAAATTCAGAGTGTGACTGTTTAGACTCTCGGCGACGAGAACGAAAATTAGTAAAAATTGCCATCAATCCTATTCCCAATAATATCAATCCTCCCAGCATTTCTGCCAACTCTAACGGTAATAAATGGCTAACTGCATTCCCTAAAATCATAGCTAACAGCAGCGTCATGGCTGTACACAGAGTAATTAATCCTAGAGATTTGCAACCAATGGTAATGCGACGCATTCCGTAGGTGACACCCACTCCAAAACTATCTAAACTCACCGCTATGGAGAGGGTTAACAGAGATGCTAAATCCAACATTATTTTCCCTAAAACTGTAAATTATCCATGATGTTTTTAAGCTAACATGACTCTACATATAGTAATGCGGTGGATTTTTTTGTATTAGTTATTTACTGGGTGTGGAAGTAGGTGAAAAATCATCAGATATTCTGATATCAAGGACAAAATCTGCTTGAAATTGACGTTAAGAGTTACCATTCCAAAAAGGGATGTGTCACTAAATAGCTATTAAAATATCGAGGATCATGGGAGACTTCTGCACCAATCCAAGGAGGTAATTCAATTTCTTGATCAGGATCACTGAGTTCAACTTCTGCTAAAATTAAGCCTTTATTTAAACCTGCAAATTCGTCTATTTCCCAAATTAAATCGCCCCATTGTATTTTGTATCTCACTTTTTCAATAAAAGGGCGTTGACACAATTTATGCAGCATTTCCTGAGCATCTTCTACAGGAATGGGATATTCAAATTCTAATCGGGAATATTCAACGCTAGGGCCTTTAATGGTTAAGTAACCTTGTGTCCCGATGATCCGCACGCGGACAGTAACTTGGTCTTTTGTAGCAATATATCCTTGACAATATGCAGTACCTGGTGCTAAATTTCGCCAGCTATCTGATTTGAGTAAATATTTACGCTCTATTTCTTGAGGCATTTTACTAAAATATTCTTTGATTTCGGGAAGTTTTAAGAATATTGTATGATGATATGTTTGTTTTAGGACAAATGTTGTGGTATCCCTATTTAATTTCTGTTGGGGTAGGCTGGGTGTTGCGCTTACAACTGAAAAGCAGTTTCCCACCCCCTACTCCCCACTTATAGAATTTCCTAGTCTAATAAAATACAGAATTATCTGCGTTTATCTGTGTCCATTTGCGTTTAATTATTACTGCTTATACCTCACTTGAATGGGAGTTATTTTAAACACATAAGTTAAAAAATTAGAGTAAATTACTATCTATAAATGAGGATGAAAAATAAGATTTTAGCCATTTGCTATTTTTTCATAAAGTATAATACAAAACAACAGGTCATAAACTAATAAATGACCTGACATTAATGAAAGTTTGGTGCGATCGCCTATCAAGATTCTGGCTCATGGGATGGTTTCCAGAACCGAGGATTAGCGATGGGAAAAGCCCCGCCTTTGGCGACCGCAATGCTTATTTTCTCTCATGAATATTTCAGAAATTAGACAAATGAGAGAATATTTGACTTAATTAAGCCGGATTTAGGAATCGCTACCAATACGTCCTGATCCACGGTCGAAGCTATGTCCACTATCATACATATAGGTAAAAAAAGGTAAGGTTTCAGCAGCATTAGTCCTCTGAGAAATAGCCAGAGATGACATATCAGCCTTCAAACCTACAAACAGTCCAGAGGTGAAGCGGTTCATAATGTTAGTTTGGTAAGTTGATGGTAATTTCTACAAGCACAGGAAGTTTACGAAGAGAAGATTCCACTAAGCTTTGAATATATTCTAGCAAAATTATCCGTAATGGAACAGGATTCAAGCCCACATTAACAAAGCATAACAGAAAAAATCAGGGAAGAGGAAGCAATTAAATTGATATTTATTGAGTCCTTTTTACCATCCCCGATATCTACCTATAGGATCTTATGTGTTAACCTATTTTAAATTCTGTGAGCAAAAAACAAAATGGATAAATGTTGATCAACACTCAAGTTTTGCGATCGCCTGCATAATTTCTTGATAGTACTGTATATTTCCCTCTCGATAATAGATATCAGCACACTTTTGAAAATCCGCGATCGCTCCTTGATAATTATTAAGGCGAGTGTTAATATCAGCTCGTAATATATACGCTGAAGCCCAATAAGGTTGAATTTGTAAAGCTTGATTCAAATCAACTAACCCGGCGGTTAAGTCTCCCAGCATGATCAAACTACGTCCCCGGTTATACCAATCTTCTGCTACACTAGCATCTATAGCTAGGGCTTGATTATAGTCTTCTATTGCACCTTGATAATCTTGTAAAGCATAACGAGCATTGGCGCGATCGCTATAAAATGTTGCAGATTTGGGATTCCTTTGTAATGCTTGACTGTAATTCGCCACTGCGCCATGATAATCTTTCAAGGCATAGCACAATGAAGCCCGATTGTAATAAGCTTCAATCAAATCAGGATTGATTTCTAATGCTTGATTATAATCTGCCATTGCCTGATTTTCATTACCTAAAAAACGATGTGCATTACCCCGATTGCAATAGGCTGGAGAAAAGTTAGGAAACAGTTCTATTACTTGTGTATTATCTGCCACTGCGGCGGTGAAATCTTGTAAAATTTCGTAAGCAATTCCTCGACCATAATAGGCTTCGGCTAAATGAGGATTAATCTGCAAGGCCGTGGTATAGTCTTGAGCAGCTCCTTGATAGTCTCCCAGGGTACGGCGAGTAGTACCGCGATCGCAATAGCCATCAGCAAGATCAGGAGACAGTTGTAATAAGCAGTCATGATCATCCATCGCCCCTTGATAGTCTCCTAACAGGCGACGCACATTGGCTCGAAAGCCGTAGACTACAGCTAAGGTGGGGTTTTTTTGTAATGCTTGACTATAATCCTCAAAGGCTTGGTGATAATCTCCTAAAGTTGCGCGCACTAAACCCCTTTGGGTGTATGCTTGGACATCATCAGGGTTAAGAGTTAAGGCTTGGTTAAAGTCAGCAATTGCTTGGGGGAAATTTTGCAGACGACTATAAACAAGACCACGATTATAGTAAGCTTCGGCAAAGTAAGGATCTATCTTTACAGCTTGATTGTAGTCTGCGATCGCACCTTGATTATCTTGAAGAGCGGAACGAGCATTACCTCGATTATGATAAGCTGCGGATAGATGTGGATCTAATTCTAAAGCGCGATTATATTCGGCGATCGCTTGCTGATGTTCGCCTAAAATATAGTAAATATTACCCCGACTGCTGTATGCTGGGGCAAAGTAAGGATGCCATTGTAGAGCTTGATGAAAATCGGCGATCGCACCTTGATGATCACCACGATTGCAACGCGCCACACCCCGGTTATGTAAAGCCTTAGCCAAATCGCAGTTGATTTGAGTCGCTAACTCCGGACTATTTTCTATGGCTTGTTGGTAATTAGCGATAGCTGGATCATACTTTTCTAAAGCCAGATAGGTATTACCGCGACTGTGGTAAAATTCCGCAATATCAGGCTGAATCTCAATAGCTTGATTTAGATCGGCGATCGCTGTTTCATAATCGCCTAAACAGTAACGCGCTTTAGCCCGATGGGAATATGCTTCAGCAAAGTCAGGATTAATTTCAATGGCTTGATCAAAGTTGGCGATCGCCCCATAATAATCTTTGAGTTCAGCACTAAGAATCATACCCCGATTGTAGTAAGCTGCTGCATAATCTGGATGTAGCTGAATCAACTCAGTATAATTTGCTATGGCTTCTGGATAGTCCCCTTGCAAATGTTTGTTTAATCCCTCTTGGAACAATTCATCAGCATTCATCAAATTTGTGTAGGTTATGATACTCCCCTAAATCATTGTAAGCTGGACGTACTCTGACATCAATTTATTGGCGTTGATTTGCCCTGACTCGTCCTTGGCTCATCACACAACTAATCATCTATGCTGTAAGCATACCCTTAGTCGGAAAGACTCATGACCAGCAAAGAAGTATTAAGAAATGTTGCGTCAGAAATCCAACTCTTCAATGATATTGATCAGAAGGAAACATTTTTGTTTGTTCTGGGTGCGTTATTTTCACGAGTCATTAGCTTGAGAAAAGCCGCAGAAATTATGGAAATTGAGCTTGATACATTTGTTGAGTTATTAGATTTAATGGGTTTGGAGTTTTCATATCTCACGTCTAGGGATGTCACAATTGAGAGGAATTCGTAAAATCTGTGCAGATTGTTTTTAACTCCTCTCCATTAATGGCTAGGATTTTTGGAGATATTTCTAGCTTATCCTGATGAATTTTACTTACCATGTTTTGTTGCTCAGGAAATTAGCGCTAAATCTGATGAAGCTTTTCAGAAAGTCATAGAGTTGATTAATTCCGGTAATATTGTAGTCAAAGAAATTCAATTAAGTTTCTTAGCTGATAGTTTAAATATGCGCCTGGGAAAAGGAGAGTCAGAAGCTATTGCTTTAGGAATCGAGTTAAAAACTGACTATATCATTTTAATATCATTAAGCTTCACTAGCGGACATTCATTTGAATAGTGCTTATGTACTAAGAAATTTACTGGTTGAAAATATATCCATAACCGCTATGCTTAAACTAGATATTTGTGAATATATCACGAATATGCCCTTTAGGAATAGAACTTAACTATGCTCATAGAGTTTAGTATTGGTAATTACAGATCATTTAAAGATAAAGTCACTTTTAGCATGGTTGCAGCTAATATTGTAGCCAAAGACAAAGAAGTTGATGATAACAACACCTTTGCAGTAGATGATGAACTAACATTACTCAAAAGTGCGGCAATTTATGGTGCTAATGCTAGTGGTAAGAGTAACCTAGCCAAAGCCATCGACTTTATGAAGTGGTTTATGATTAACTCCTCTAAAGAAACTCAAAGCACAGAAAAAATAGGAATTGAACCATTTAGACTTAGTACAGAAACTCAAAACCAACCATCTTGCTTTGAAATTGTGTTTTTATTAGATGGTCAAAAGTATAGGTATGGCTTTGAAGCTACTCAAGAAAGGGTTGTTTCAGAGTGGCTATTTTATGTTCCTAACAAAAGAGAAACTCGTCTTTTTGAACGTAATTTTGAAGAATCTACTGATATATATCATATATCTAAAACTTTTAAAGGTGGAGGAATTGATTCAAAAACCAGGCATAACGCCCTTTTTCTCTCAGTAGCTGCTCAATTTAATGTTGAAATAGCCGAAAACATCCTAAATTGGCTCACAAGAAAATTACAAATAATTTCAGGTTTAGATAACACGGATTATTTAGATTATACAGTTAAATATTTAGCAGCAGATAATGAAAATAGAAAAGAATTGATTCAATTAATAAAAAAACTAGATTTAGGTATCAGCGAAATTACAGTAGATGAAATAGAAGTTAAACTAGATTCGTTGCCTTTACCTGAGAATACATCAGAAGAATTTAAAAAAATGATTGTGAAAAGCGGAGTTTTAAAACAAAGATTAATTAACACTGTACGTCAAAAATTTGATAGGCAAGGTAATCAGATATCTTTGGAATCATTTTATTTAGATTATCAAGAGTCGGAAGGAACTCAAAAAATAGTTTCTATCGCTGGTCTTTTAGTAGATACTCTTAAAAATGGCAATATTTTAATATTTGATGAATTTGACGCGAGACTTCATCCTCTAATCAGCAAAGCAATTGTGGAAATATTTAACTCTCAAGAAACAAATTATAATAATGCCCAATTGATATTTATGACTCACGATACTAACCTGCTAAGTAACAAACTATTTCGGAGAGATCAGATTTGGTTTACAGAAAAAAATAAATATGGTGCTACAGATTTATATTCCCTTGTCGAATATCCAATTAGGAATGATGCTTCATTTGAAAATGACTACATTAAAGGCAAATATGGCGCTATTCCCTTTATTGGTAACTTAAGCCAAATTCTGGGTCATCCTGATGCCTAAAAACACAAGAAAAACACAAAATCGTGGTTATTCTGAGAGAAAAGTTGCTACTAGAGAGTTAAGACAAACATTTTTAATTATTTGTGAAGGTGAAAAAACTGAACCAAATTACTTTAAATCTTTTCGTGTTCCCCGAAATGTGGTTTCTGTTGATGTGAGAGGATTCGGATATAATCCCAGTAAGCTAGTAGAAACAGCAAAAGAGTTGAATGCTCCAGACGAGTATAACCAAGTTTGGTGCGTATTTGACCGAGATGATTGTCAGAAACAAGATTTTAACAATGCAATCGCAAATGCCCATCAAGCAGGATTTAAAGTTGCTTACTCTAATGAAGCCTTTGAATTATGGTATTTATTGCATTTTGAATTTCTCAACACTGCACTTCCTCGCCAAGATTACATTCCTAAGTTAAATAAATTTCTGAAAAATAAATATAAAAAAAATAGCGATTCAATTTATGAAGAGTTAGAAGATCGACAAGCTACTGCTATCAAAAACGCTAAAAATCTCCTCAAGCAATATGATCCGCATAATCCCGAAAGTGATAATCCTTGTACAACAGTACATAAGTTAGTTGAGGAATTAAATAAATATATTCGCTAATCTACAAAAATTTAATCCAAACTTGCTTTAACTCTTTCCCGAAATGCTAGTATAGCCTCTAAAGGATCTGGTGCGATCGCATATTCCGCTAATATTTCTAAATCCAGATTTGGCAATAACTCACTTTTAACAAATTGTTGATAATTTTCACCCTGCAAAATATAAACTTCAAATTGATTATTTCTAAAAAACCAAACTTCCTGGACACCTAAAATTTTATAAACTTCTAATTTATCAACCCCTCCACTAGTTACTATTATTTCAATGGCTAAATCTGGAAATTCTTTTTCTGTCCCAATGCAGTATGATTCATCTGGTTCTGTACCGCCTCTTCTGGCTGGTTTGCGGAAAGTGGTAGAACCTAAAGGAAAATAACGAATCCGTTTTTCTTGAAAATAAGCCTCAAGCAAAGAACCAATGTTTTTTTTATTCCGTTCGTGACGGCGACTTGGTGACACCAGTTCTATCACTCCATCTAAATATGTAATTCTATATTGCTGACTATCACCTAAATCATTGAGTAAAGCTTCATAACTTTCCCAACTGACACCAGTAATTGTTTGTCGTTCTTCTGGATCTTCTGCTTGTAACAGTTCCGATAATTCTTGAAGTAAAACCATATAAGTTGTTAATACTGAATTACTGCTAAATTCATTTTATTTTTATATGAGGAACGTTCGCGTAGCGTGCGCGAAGCGCATACCGCAAAGGGCGCAAAGTACACAAAGAAAAAAAGAAGGAAGGAAAGATGACAAAGAAATGTTTTATGGTGGGCAATGCCCACCACACATTTTTACACTTTAAACTTTTCGGTAATCCGTTTCATGGCTTCTTCGACATTTTCCCGACTATTAAATGCTGAAATGCGGAAGTAGCCTTCACCCGCAGCGCCAAAACCGGAACCAGGTGTACCAACTACATTCACAGTTTGCAGCAGTTTATCGAAAAATTCCCAACTAGATAAGTTATGAGGAGTTTTCACCCAGACATAGGGGGCATTTACCCCACCATACACAGCTAATCCGGCGGCTGATAGTTGTTCACGAATAATTTTGGCATTTTCGAGGTAAAAACTGATCAAGGTTTGAATTTGCGCTTTTCCTGCTTCGGAGTATACAGCTTCTGCACCCCGTTGGATAATGTAAGAAACGCCATTAAATTTAGTCGATTGGCGGCGGTTCCACAATTTCCATAGTTCCACATCGGAACCATCAGCCGCTTTTGCTGTGAGGTTTTTGGGGACAACAGTTAATGCACAACGGGTTCCGGTAAAGCCTGCATTTTTAGAGAAGGAACGAAATTCAATAGCACATTCTCTTGCGCCTGGAATTTCATAGATGGAATGAGGAATGGCGGGATCTGTAATATAAGCTTCGTAGGCAGCATCAAAGAAAATAATCGAGTTATTCGCTTTGGCGTAATCTACCCAGGCTTGGAGATATTCCTTGGTAGCGGTTGCACCAGTGGGGTTATTGGGAAAACACAGATAAATTAAATCGACTTTCTGGGAGGGAATCTCAGCTTTAAAATTATTATCCGCCGAAATTGGCAGATATACTAAACCGCCAAACTCGCCTTTATCGTTGGCATCTCCGGTATTCCCAGCCATGACGTTAGTGTCTACATAAACGGGGTATACAGGGTCTGTAACTGCTATGGTGTTATTTTTGCCGAAAATATCGAGAATGTTGCCTGTATCGCATTTAGAACCGTCGGAAATAAAGATTTCGGAGGCATCTATATCAGCGCCTCTGGCTTGAAAATCGTGGACGGCGATTTTTTCCCGTAACCAAGCATAACCTTGTTCGGGACCATAGCCTTTAAATGTATTGCGATCGCCCATTTCCTCTACAGCTTTAATCATAGCCGTGCGGCAAGCTTCTGGCAGAGGTTCGGTAACATCCCCAATCCCTAAGCGGATAATTTTAGCATCAGGATTCGCCTCTGCAAAAGCATTCACCCGTCGCCCAATTTCGGGGAATAAGTAACCAGCTTTGAGCTTCAGGTAATTGTCGTTAATCGTTGCCATAGTCAAGTTAAAAAAATTCAGCTTAGATAAAACAGCTTATCTGTTTTTCCGTAAATCTGTGCCACCATCTCTCTACTCTTAGCTGTTTGTTGGATTCCAGGAAATGATGATATGGCAACCGCCAAGGACGTTAGGACATAAACTGATCATAAAAGTTAGACACCAAAAGGCTTTTACCCTACTCCCTACTCCCTACTCCCCAGCTATATCTATTACCTACGCCCTATTCCCATCAGTCATTTTCCCTATTTTTCCTTGTAAATAATTAGTTCTGATGATAGATTTAATCCTTTGTTTAAACTGTTACTCTATGTCTGTGAGTAAAAATAGTTACTAGATTAAAAACCATGAATATTCTTGCTTGGATTGTTTTAGGTCTAATTGCTGGAGCTATTGCTAAAGCTATTTACCCCGGCCATCAAGGCGGCGGGATTTTAGGAACGATTTTACTAGGAATTATTGGTGCTTTTGTCGGTGGTAGTCTGGGAGTATTTTTTAGTACGGGGGCGTTTGCTTTAACTGCTCCTACTCTCAGTATTGGTGGGATTGTTTTGGCAGTAATTGGCGCAATTGTAGCCATTTTCTTGTGGAATTTGCTTACTTCTCGCAGTGCTGCGTAAAAGGCAAAAGACAAAGATTTGGAATTGTCTAAAACTGAATGCGATCGCTCCCCAGTATGATGGAAAGATTGCGATGAGAGCGATCGCCAGTAGTGAATAGATGATCAGGGTTTAAACTTTGGCAATAGTTACAGACTGGGGTTGGTCTTGATACTTGCCAAACCGCTCTGCGTAAGTCGTTTGACATGGTTCCCCTTCTAAAAACAGAAGTTGCAACACACCCTCATTAGCGTAGATGCGACAATCTGCGCTAGAAGCATTACTAAACTCCAAAGTCAAGAAGCCTTCCCATGAAGCCTCTGCCGGAGTAATGTTAGCAATAATACCGCAACGCGCCATTGTTGATTTACCAATACAAACAACTGTGATGTTAGGAGGAATCCGCAATCTCTCCAGGGATACACCTAACGCATAGGAATTGGCGGGAATAATGAAAAAAGAGCCATCCTCATCAGTTTGCAGTGCAATAGGCTCTAAGTTATCAGGATTAAATCGCTTAGGATTAACAATAGTGCCGGGAATATGTCTAAAAATCCGAAAATCTGTAGGCGCTAATCTCAAATCATAGCCATAGCTAGATAAACCATAGCTAATAACCCGCCTATCTTCAACTTGGCGCACTAGGGAGGTTTCAAATGGAGAAATCATCCCTAATTTGGCTTGTTCGATGATCCATTTATCATTTTTCAGCACGTGTTACCTCTGTTGAAATAAATCTACAAAACTTTAATTATAATTTTTTCCACAGCTATGATAATCATCGTAGTTAATTTTGCCTTGAGAGGAGTGAGTTATTGTGAGATTAATGTGTTTAGGAGGTTCAGGCGCAGGTAAAACTACCCAAGCACAAAGGCTGTGCGAACATTTTGACATCCCTAAAATTTCTACAGGTGAGATGTTACGGGAAGCAATTACTAATGCTACGGATCTTGGTCGCCATGCAGAGCCTTATGTAATCAAAGGGGAGTTAGTCCCGGATGAAATTATGATTTCCATAATTCGTTGGCAACTCCAACAGCCTAAAGTTAATTCAGGTTGGGTGTTAGAAGGTTATCCCCGCACGGCTTTTCAAGCGGAAGAATTGGATTTTTTATTGGATGATTTGGGACAGAAGTTAGATTGGGCTATCTATTTACAAGTATCAGAAGCTGTGATGGTGAGTCGATCTTTGGGGCGTTCTCTTCCCGATGACCAACCGGAAATTGTCCAGCGTCGTGTAGAGTTATTTTACGATCGCACCGTTCCCATTCTAGAATATTACGACCGTCGCCGTCGTTTGTTAACTATCAACGGTGATCAATCCCCAGACATGGTACAACAAAATATCTTAAATTTACTTTCCGTACCCTAGAGCAGTTGATCACAAATTTTTGCTGTAATATCTGTAACGTGAAAGCAGTATAATTAAGGATAAAATTTTTGAGGTAACTTTCATGCTTTGGCAGCGTCCCGATGGTCGGCAACCTAACGAACTCCGTCCTATCAGCTTTCATCCTGGTTTTACTCGCGTTGCTCCCGGTTCTGTGCTGACAAAATTTGGCGACACTCAAGTTCTCTGTACTGTGAGTGTGAGTGAGGGAGTACCAAAGTTTTTAGCTGGAAGTGGCAAAGGTTGGTTAACTTCTGAGTATAGGATGTTGCCTTCAGCTACACAACCACGTCAACCACGGGAATTGTTAAAGTTATCTGGCAGAACTCAAGAAATTCAACGTTTAATTGGGCGTAGTTTACGAGCTGCTATTGATTTTCAGGCTTTGGGAGAACGCACCTTAACTGTAGATGCTGATGTGTTACAAGCTGATGCTGGTACTAGAACGGCTGCAATTACAGGGGGGTTTGTGGCTTTGGCTCATGCAGTTAATCAATTATTGCATCAGGGTGTGTTGGAGCGATCGCCACTGACTGGACAAATCGCCGCTATATCTGTGGGTTTATTGCAAGGGGAACCATATTTAGATTTAAATTACATTGAAGATGTGGCGGCTACTGTGGATTTCAATGTGGTGATGAATCACGATTTAGGTATAATTGAAACCCAAGGCACAGCAGAAGAAGGCAGTTATAGCCGGACTCAGTTAAATCAGCTGCTAGATTTTGCCGAAACAGGGATTCAGCAATTGTTAATGGCGCAAAAAGAGGCGATTTCTGAATGGGATCAATTGGTGGTGGGTAAATGAGTCAGCAGCATACACTCTGCACCGAAGCTGTCATGTTAAAAGTTTCAAAAGTTAAAACGGGGAATAGTCATAAGTTGGTTATGGTATTGCTGGAAGTAGGCAATATTATGATGAAACCATGAACAAACAGGTGGAAGTTCTCCCGGATATTTCAGCCCTAGTGGACCGAGCGTTAGATTTAATTCTTGCCAAATTGTCTACAGCCATTAAGGAACGCGGGCAATTTACCATAGCCTTAGCTGGTGGTAGTACACCTAAACCATTGTACGAGGCGATCGCCAAACAAAAACTGCCTTGGGATAAAATTCATGTTTTTTGGGGAGATGAACGTTATGTACCACCAAATCATCCCGATAGCAATGAACTCATGGCGCGGCAGGCGTGGTTAAATGGTGTTAATATCCCATCCTCTAACATTCATGCTGTACCCACCTTAGATGGTGATCCCGCAGTATCCGCCGCCAAATATGAACAACATCTGCGAGACTTTTTTAAATCTTCTCCCCAAGGGTTTCCCTCTTTAGATGTAGTATTACTGGGAATGGGTGATGATGCACATACCGCCTCTTTGTTTCCTCACACCCCAGCTTTAAAAGTAGTTGATCGGCTGATTACAGTGGGTAACAAAGACGCAAACCCCCGCATAACCTTCACTTACCCATTTATTAACGCTGCTGACAGTGTAATTTTTCTCGTAGCTGGGGCTAATAAAATACCCGCCTTAGCCCAAGTTTTCGCCCCTGTCGCCGATGATTTCACTTATCCCTCCCGATTGATTCAACCCCAAGGCGAACTTTGGTGGTTACTAGATAGCGCCGCAGGTTCAAAACTACCAACTTAACTGAGCTTTTGGCAGTAATTGTTAAAATCGGAAGCTAGAGTTGTTCAGTCAGGGAAATTCTCATCTGTAGGAGATTTATGTTAGTTTCTCGCCAACGTTAATGCATCTGCTGAAAAGCAGCTAAATTTCCTAGTAACTTTTCTTTATGGCACTCTCTGACAACACATAATGTCTACAGTGTTATGTCTGTTTGCTAATACTATCTTACGATGATGTTCAACAAAGGCTTAAATTGATGATCGTCTGTCCTAATTGCAATCACCCCAATCCAGACGGCGCTGTGCAGTGTGAAGCTTGTTATACGCCGTTACCAACTACAAGTCAATGTCCCAACTGTGGCGCAAGTGTCCAAGTAGATGCTGCTTTCTGCGGTCAATGTGGTTATAATCTCCACTCAAATACTGCACCTGCGGCGGCTACATCTGTAACAACGGTTGCTCCCGATAACCCAGTAGAAGTACCAGATTTAGTACAGCCTGATCCGCTTTTAGAACTTTTACAGCCAAATGCTTTGGGAATTAACCCAGAACCTAATACAAATTCGCCAGCTGCTGCACCTCTACCACCAACGGTGATGTCAACCCCACGAGCAGAACCAGCACCTGCGCCTGTAGCAGAACCAGCACCAGCACCTGTACCAGAACCTGTAGCAGAACCAGAACCAGCACCTGTACCAGAACCTGTAGCAGAACCAGAACCTACACCTGCACCTGCACCTGCACCTGTGGTAGAACCCGCGCCAGCGCCATTTGCTTCTATGACGCAATTACAGCAGGTGACAGCGCGATTATTTCATGTGCAGAGTGACCGTGAGATTGAATTACCCCAAGGTTTGTCTGTGATTCACATTGGCAAACCCAATGACCGGATTCCCCCGGATGTGGATGTTTCCGGATTTCCTAATTCCGAAGTTGTTTCACGGATACACGCAGATATTCGGGTTGAGGGCGATTCTCACTATGTAGAAGATGTGGGTAGTTCTAATGGGACTTACATTAATAACTCGCCATTATTACCAGGGAACCGTCACCGCCTCAGACCAGGCGATCGCATCAGTCTAGGTAAGGGAGATTTGGTAACATTTCTCTTTCAACTTGCTTAATTGATTTCTACCATCCTCCAGCAGCCTCTACCATCTATCTTGGAGGATGAACATATTATCCACATTAGACCGGAGACAGATAAATTCATGCTTGTGTGTAGCGTTTTTAACCCAGCGCTTTCATATTAGGGTGCAAGGGGCTGTGTTGTATGTAGCAATTTTATTAATTTCATAGGTAAACTAAGATATGTGAGTATTACCTTTGGGAAATTGACCTATGAAGGAACCAAGACAAGATTTTTACTCATGGCTGACCAGCGATGCTCCCCCAGTAGTTGAAAGTATGGGGCTAAATTGGCTGATTGCAGCTGCGATCGCCACTGTGGTATTGTGGCAATTTCCAGCCGGGGATTATATTTTATACCCTTTTAGCATCCTTGCTACTTGGTTCCATGAAATGGGTCACGGCTTAATGGCTCTGATTTTAGGCGGTAGGTTCCATCAATTACAAATCTTTAGTAATGGCTCCGGTCTAGCTAGTTATAGCATTTCACGGTCTTTATGGCCACTTGGCCCCGCTTTAGTGGCCGCCGCCGGCCCAATGGGTCCACCGATTGCCGGTGCAGGTTTAATTCTGGCTTCCCGTAGTTTTAGTACCGCTTCCCTGAGTTTAAAAATACTCGGTGGTGTTCTGTTACTTTCAACCTTACTTTGGGTTCGTTCTTGGTTTGGACTACTAGCTATTCCTGTACTGGGGATAATTATTTTGGGAATTTCCCTCAGAACTCCTCACTGGGTGCAAGGGTTTGGTATTCAATTTTTAGGTGTGCAAGCTTGTGTCAGTACATTCCACCAACTGAATTATTTATTTAGCTCCAACGCGGGTTCTCTGGGACTTTCTGATACTGGGCAAATGCAAAGGTATTTAATTTTACCTTACTGGTTTTGGGGTGGTTTAATGGCGATCGCATCTTTGGTAATTTTATTCCAAAGCCTCCGCATTGCCTATCGTTCGCAGGTGTAGGGAGTGGGGAGTGGGGAGTGGGGAGTAGGGAAAAAGTCTTTTATGTCCTCACCTCCTTGGCGGTTGCTACATAACATTTCAACTCACTTAATTTCATTTGCACAAGAGCGACCCTGTTCACAGTCAGCAATATTAGCACAAGTAGTTTCAGCAATATTGAAAAGAGCTTCCTCTGTGAAAAAAGCCTGATGTCCAGTAATCAAGACATTCGGAAACGTTCTCAAATGTTGAAAAACATCATCCTGAATAATTTCCCCAGATAAATCCTCAAAAAATAACTGTGACTCTTGTTCATAGACATCCACACCCAGAAACCCGATTTTGTGTGACTTCAAACCGTCAATCACAGCCTGAGTATCAATTAAAGATCCGCGACTAGTATTAATCAACATCACCCTGGTTTTCATTTGTGCAATTGACTCAGCATTAATTAAGTGATGGGTTTCAGGAGTCAAAGGGCAATGTAAAGAAATAATGTCAGACTGAGCAAATAGTTCCGATAACTCTACATACTTACCGCCTATTTTCTCTAGTTCAGCATTAACAAATACATCATAAGCCAGAATATGACAGCCAAAACCCTTCATAATCTGTCCCAAAATCAGACCGACTTTCCCCGTCCCAATAATCCCGACTGTGCGACCATGTAAATTAAATCCCAATAATCCTGACAGGGAAAAGTTACTTTCCCGGACGCGGTTGTAAGCGTGATGAATTTTCCGATTGAGACTTAAAATCAACCCCACTGCGTGTTCAGCAACTCCATAGGGAGAATAAGCCGGAACCCGGACAACTTTCATCCCTAACTTTGCTGCGGCTACTAAGTCTACATTATTAAAGCCAGCACACCGCAGGATAATAAACCGAGTTCCCCCAAAAGCGAGAATTTCTAAAGTTCGCGCATCAAGTAAGTCATTAACAAATACACAAATAGCCGGAAACTCAGCTGCTAAGATGGCGGTACTGAAACTTAACCGAGCTTCAAAAAAAATTAGTTCGTGATTATAGGAAGAATTTGCAGCTTCTAAAAACTGTTGATCATAAGCCTTTGTACTGAAAACTGCTACTTTCATAAAAATTTGAGACTATGTGCGGCATACTTTCCCCATATATCATAGCTTGCCGCTTTTTCAGGCGATCGCATCGTTTATCATTGTTATTTATAGACTTTCTCCTAGTTTTCCTCCATCCCACAGCTACATTAAAACTTTAGAATTGAACTTTAAAATGGGGAATCGCCAAGATAAAGGTTAAAATCAATTTAGCCTTTGTATTCTAGCGGATGTGTCCCACATCACTCAGACTGCGGTTCACTGCATAAATCCTGAATGTAAACGTCCTTATCCTCAACCTTGGGGAAACAAATTCTGCAACAGTTGTGGCACACTTTTACAGCTGTTAGATCGTTATGTCCCTCTGCAACCCTTGGGTTCAGGCGGATTTTCTCAGATTTACACCGTCTGGGATCAAAAAACCCAGCAAGAGAAAGTCCTGAAGGTTTTGGTAGACAATTCACCAAAAGCCTTAGAATTATTTACGCAAGAAGCCGAAGTTTTAATTAACTTGCGCCATCCGGGTGTTCCCAGAGTGGAACCAGATGGTTATTTTCAGGTAAATTTGCCCACTGCAAAACCACGTCAACTAGCTTGTCTGGTGATGGAAAAAATTAATGGGCAAACTTTAGAAAAGGTACTAGAAAAATATCCCCAAGGATGTCCAGAGCATTTGGTCTTAGATTGGTTTTCCCAGGCTGTCAATATTTTACAGGAATTACATAAACGTCAGATTATCCACCGGGATATCAAACCATCTAATTTGATGTTACGCCGTTACCCCACAAATGTACCCCAATTGCCAGGGGGAAACAATGAACAATTGGTCTTGATTGATTTTGGTGGAGTCAAACAAACGACTCAAAAAGTGTCCGAGTCCAGTTCCACTAAATTATATTCTTCTGGTTACAGTCCTTCAGAACAGATAACTGGGAGTAAAGTTAGCCCTGGGGCTGATTTTTATGCTCTTGGTCGTACCATGATTGAATTACTTACTGGTAAATATCCACCGGAGTTGGAACATCCCCAAACAGGAGTTCTGCAATGGCGAAATCAGGTGCAGATTAACCATAAATTTGCAGATTTACTAGATGAGATGGTACTAGAAGATGTGCGATCGCGTCCAGGAAATGCCCAGATTATTCAAAAACGCTTAACCAAAATTAGGCAGACATCTTCCCCACTTCAGTTCTTTAGCAAAATCTCGAACTCTGTCAAGCAAGCAGCAACAGATATTGAGCGTAAATTTACCCTATTCATTCAAGACATTCAGCAAGGAATATTCAATCTCACCAAAGCTATTAGTCAAACAGTTATTGTCATCGGTCAGGCAATTTTTCAAGTCTTACAAGCCTGCATAGCAACTATATGGGCTATGGTCATAACCACGCTGACCAGTTCTATTGGTACTGTTATTGGCTTTCTGATTACTTACCGCACAGACTTAGACGAACAAATTACCACATATCTATTACCTTACTTACCCGAATTAGTCAACAATGTTCCCTCAGTAGTAGGAACAGAAATTATAGTATTTGCCAGTGCAGGTTTGGGAACTGCTTGGGGAATCACAACATCCGGTTCTTTTGGTCAACGCCGACGGTTTTTAATCACACCTCTCATGGGGATGATGAGCTATGGCTTAAGCAGCTTAGTTTTCCAATTAATCACTACCAAAGATAGCGGCGAAGGACTATTAGCCGTAATTTTAGTAGGAGTTTTTTTATTGACCTTGAACATAGGTTTTCGCAGTGATCACGTAATTCATGCCCTAGTTACAGCCTTGGGTACCGCCACTATCTTCGCCACGTTAATCATTTTTGGCTTTCCCACCACCGTTTTTGAATTTTACCCTCAGTCGGAATCCTCCGCCCTCTACCTCCCACTTGTCTTTTTCAGTTTGGTAAGTCTGCTGATGAGCTTTTGGTTAGGGGTGAGTTATTACCTCATTGTCCCTGGCTTGAAATTTTTGGGATGGCGTTAAAGAACCCCCCAGCCGTAATGTTTTCAGCTAGGGGGTTCACATATGTGGTAGTCTATAAATGGTTCAGTATAGTCCCTTACGAAAATTATTCTAAACCCTAAATTCAATTTTGTGTAGTCCCATGAAGGGAATTTATAAGATTTTTATAGACTCTTTATGATTGCTTCATTGCTGTGGTATGCCAAAACACTCTAATATATTGAGATATTGTATTAAGTGTTACATAAATTTTCATCTTTGGTAAACAGTTATGAAACTCAAAATTGTAGTTAGTCTCTCCCTCTTAGCTTGTATCGGCATCATGGAACAAGCTTTTGCGTTCAACCCCAGAGACTTAGACAGGTTAAAAAGTACAGGCTCCTGTCCTAGATGCAATTTGAGTGGTGCTGATTTAACTGAAATCAGTCTAGTGAGAGCAAATTTACGCAGTGCTAACTTGAGAAATGCCATTTTATCCCAAGTTAATCTTGCTAATGCCGATTTAACTAGTGCTAATTTACAGGGGGCGTTTCTCGATTTGGCCAACCTTACAGGGGCTTCTTTGACTGGGGCGAATTTAAAATCAGCCTCATTGGCAAACGCTAACTTGTCTCGTGCTGGCTTAATGGGTACGAATTTAGAAGCAACTAACTTTGAGGGTGCGAATTTAGAGTTTACCAATTTTCGCGGGGCGCACTTCCGCAGAACAATTATGGCTGATGGTTTTAGAACTTCAGATAAGCCCTATGATTGGTCGTTAGAGCGTGCAACTGTCAAAGAATGTTACAGATTTCGCACTGCAAATGTTCCAGGTACAACTTGCTTTAGTAAATAGGATGTTCCCAAACAATTAGAGTTCTAATTTTTCGGTAGAAGAAGAGCATTTTGTTTTTCTACACTTATCTATCATGGGAACAAAGCCTGAACGATAAAAGAAAGTAATGTTAAACAAAATTAAAGACTTAGCGACAACATTAGCGCCGCGATTAGTTGAAATTCGCCGTCATCTCCACTCTCACCCAGAATTGAGCGGTGAAGAATACCAAACATCTGCCTTTGTCGCTGGTGTGTTGTCTTCCAGTGGTCTTCATGTCCAAGAGGGAATTGGGAAAACTGGGGTAATTGGCGAACTGCACAATACTGTCACAGATGAACGTGTATTAGCAATTCGGACTGATATGGATGCTTTACCAATTCAAGAACGCACAAATTTAGAATATGCTTCTCGGATCAAAGGTGTGATGCACGCTTGTGGTCATGATGTTCATACCACTGTGGGTTTAGGAACAGCAATGATCCTCTCGCAAATTGCAGAGGAGTTACCCACTCAGGTGCGGTTTTTATTCCAACCAGCTGAGGAAATTGCTCAAGGTGCAAGCTGGATGGTGAAAGATGGGGCGATGGAAAAGGTATCGGCTGTATTGGGTGTTCATGTTTTCCCTTCTATTCCCGCCGGATCTATTGGTATTCGTTATGGTGCATTGACTGCTGCTGCTGATGACTTAGAGATTATCATTATCGGAGAATCTGGACATGGGGCGCGTCCTCATGAGGCCATTGATGCGATTTGGATTGCTTCACAGGTGATTACGGCATTACAACAGGCTATTAGCCGGACACAAAATCCTCTGCGTCCTGTGGTGCTGAGTATTGGGAAGATTGTGGGTGGAAGAGCGCCTAATGTGATTGCTGATCATGTCCAGTTGTTGGGAACGGTGCGATCGCTGCATCCAGAAAGCCGATCTCAACTCCCTAACTGGATTGAAAATATTGTGGCTAATGTCTGTCATTGCTTTGGTGCGCGTTATGAAGTTAATTATCGCCAAGGTGTCCCCAGTGTTCAGAATGATTATGCTATGACCCAATTATTGCAATCATCGGCTGAAGAAGCGTGGAGTAGCGATCGCGTCCAAGTCTTACCAGAACCTTCCCTGGGCGCTGAAGACTTTTCTGTATACTTAGAACACGCTCCCGGTTCCATGTTTCGCTTAGGCGTAGGCTACAAAGATAGAATTATCAACCACCCATTACACCATCCAGAATTTGAAATTGATGAATCTGCCATTATCACCGGGGTTGTAACTATGGCTTATGCTGCTTACAAATACTCTCAAGAAAAATAATTCTGACTGAGGTAGGTAGGGGAGCAGGGAGTAGGGTGCAGGGTGCAGGGAGCAGAGAGCAGGGGAATAAAGAATAAAAATGGTCTTGGAAATCCCTTACTCCAAAATTCTTATACGGTAAATCCAACTGATCTTTGTACGGTTTACCCAATTTATTGGCGGCTTTTCTCAGATTATATTACTTATCAAAGAGAAGAAATAAAGCAAACAAAACTTCTCTCTCCCACATTAGAGTTTCCATCATTGCTTAAGTGAAAACTCTAAACAAATCTCAAACTTGGTTAGATAACTTAAAAGTGAATTAGAAACTTAAGGAGATGATTGCAATATGGCACTTATTCGTTGGGAACCATTCCGGGAAATGGAACTTTTGCGTCGTCAAATGGATCAACTCTTCTCCGAAATGAGCGTAGCTGAACCCAGTAAATCAGACATTGCTCCAGTAGCCAGAACAGCTTGGGTTCCTGCTGTTGAAATCCATGATCATGGCTCTGAGCTAGTGTTAAGAGCAGAAATTCCTGGAGTAGATAGCAAAGACCTTGATGTGCAAGTGACTCAAGATGCAGTCTCAATTACTGGTGAGCATCATTACAAACACAATGAAAAATCCCAGGGAAATGTTCGTTCAGAATTTCGCTATGGGAAATTTCAAAGAATAATTCCGCTTCCCAGCAAAGTTCAAAATCAACAAGTTAAGGCAGACCTCAAAGATGGTATCTTAACTCTCAGTTTACCTAAACTGGAACCAGAAAAAAATAAAGTATTCAAGGTCAACTTTGACAATTCCGCAACAACAACTACTGCCATAGAATCTAGTAATTAAACTACTTAATATAGATAACTTCCCGCGAATTTAATCATGGCAATGTTTCTGTATTAGGTCAGTTGATTATCAAGCCCAGCTATATACATCGGCTGGGTTTTTTATTGTTATGGCTGGGGAGTAGGGAGTAGGGTAAAAGCCAGAAGTATCTAACTTTTATGAGCAGTTTATGTCCTGACGTGTATGCGTAATGCTATAAAGTACAAAATCATCTGCGTTTATCTGCGTCCATCTGCGTTTAATTATTTCTACCCCACCCCCCAAGGGAGGAGGGGAACTAGATTTCCGGCTTTAATTACTGTTTCATTGCAGTTAATTAGCTGATGATGGATGATTACTTAACCTTTGTTCCGGTTTTAGTACCTCCCATCTTTTCTTGAATTTTGCTCTTAGCCGCTTTAAATTGTGTCGCCAGTTGTTCAGATTGTTCGCTACTTAAGTTATTGCGAATAGCAGCAAACATTGTGCTTTCTTCTTGACGAATATGATCGCCGACGAGATCCATCAAATTTCTGACTCTATCTTTAAATTCCGCAGCAGAGGGATTCATAGCCCGGATTTCTTCTAACAACCGTTTCATCTGGGTTTGTTCGTCATAAAGTTCTTGGGTATCAGCCTCACCATAGAAAGAACGCACTCTAGGATAAACTACTTCCTCTTCTGCTTCCGCATGAACTGTTAAATCTTTGTAGATTTGACCGAAATATTCTTGAATCTTTTGGATATTGTTACTTTGGAGTAGTTCGGTAAACAGGATATTTACCTTATTGTGATCCATGCGAATCACATCCTGAATATTCATATCCTTTTTATCACTGGTTTGGGTAACAGCGCTACCTACCGCACCACTAAAAGCGGCGATCGCATCTTGAACTCGTCCCCAAATCCCTTGATCCACATCTTGTCCAGTCAATTCACGCACACCCAAAACCTCCAAAATACCTTTAAGTTGCTCTTGATGAGCGCGATTTTCAAAGTTAACTGTATTTAAAGGACTAATTGCAGCCATCACATCAGCGCCAACTTTTTGAGCAGCCTTGTGAATTATCATGCCACACATTACTTGTTGATGCTTTAACAATTCATGCTGAGATATTTTTTCATACAAACTTAATTCAGACCCTTGCATCAACTGGCAGATTTGATCGCGCATTTGTTCAACGATGGCTTCGGGCTGTTTTTGGATACCATACTGCACAATCACAGTTTCTAAAACACCAAGATTTTTTTGGTCATCTTCCAACATCTTCTGGATACGATCAGTAATTTCTGCATCCGTGGATTGTCTTAAAAATAATTGCTCATTTTCAATTATTAATTGCTCAATTAATTTCATGTTAGCCAATTTAACAGCAATAGCATTGCGTTTGGTATCATCTAATGTGCTGACCATGCTGATTTCCCCTCTGAAAAGTGTTCGGATTATTACTGTTTTCACAGTGACATACCAATTAGGTAACTTCCATCTTTCTTTTGAATGATCGCTGGCGTAACTCTGGGTATAAAATCCCCATATTTATTCCCAATGATTGGAGATTTATATTGATCGCCAGAGAGGTAGAGAAATAAAATTCAATCACTAGGTAGATAATTTATTAGAATTATTTTTCTAAATTTACTCAAAGATGATCGCCATCTCAGGCAATATGCAACGAGTTTTTTAAACTAACAATAAGATTAAGTATGGAAACTACAGGAACAGAATCTAATTCCACACCATTTCCCAATATTCCACCAATTATTGAAAGTGACGACAGAGAGTATACAGATAGTGGTGTACCCAGCACAGTGGCGATCGCCGGACATCCCTTACATCCCCTGACAGTCATCTTTCCCATTGCCTTTTTAGCTGCTGCATTAGGAAGCGACTTTGGTTATTGGTTAACTCGTGATTTTTTCTGGGCTAGAGCATCGCTATGGTTAATTGGCTTGGGACTTCTAGGGGGTATAATTGCTGCAATCACCGGGATGAGCGACTTTTTAAGAATTGAACGTGTCCGCAAGCGTACCGCCGGTTGGACACATTTGACTTTAAATGTAATGATTTTAGCCTTGACAGCAGTTAACTTAATTTTACGTTTAGGAAACCCAGAATCACGTATCTTACCTTGGGGATTTTTAATTTCCCTGATTGTGGGTACGTTAACTAGCATCACCGGCTGGTTTGGGGCTGAACTTTCCTATAGGCACAAAATTGGTGTCATCGGTGCTGGTAGTCGAAGATATCCTTAGCATTAGTAGTGAGAATCAGGCTAAAATTTTATGGCGTTTTTAGCCGAACGGAATTGAATATGCAAAAAATAGTTAAAGTTAAGCCCAATTCCAAAGAACAAAAAATAGAAGAACAACCTGATGGTAGTTTGACTATCAGATTAAAGTCGCCACCATTAGATGGTAAAGCCAATGAAGAGTTAATTAAACTACTAGCTAAAAAATTTCAAGTACCAAAATCTCATATTAGAATTAAATCGGGTTTATCCTCCCGGCAAAAATTGATTGAAATTGACACAGATATTTAATTAATATTTGGGTAATTCATCCCAATATATTGACTCTGTAAAATCTCTATTTTCCTTAATGCTAATGTATCTGGGCTGAGACTTGACCCGTTCTATCCAACCTTGAATACAGGGAAAATTTGTCAAATCAAATCCACCTTCATCGGCCACATGAGTATAGGCAAACAGAGCAATATCAGCAATTGTATAACGCTCACTGACAAAAAAATTGTGAGTTTTTAAATGATTTTCCATAACCTTCAGTGCTGCATAACCAGGCTCACGTTTTTGCTCTATGGCTGCGCGATATTCCTGGGCTTTACCTAAAATAGAAATCCAAAATCTGGATGTAGCTATAAAAGGTTCATGGCTATATTGTTCAAAAAATAACCATTGTAATACCTGCGCTCTTAAAAAACGATCATAAGGTAAAAACTCTGTCCCCTCACTTAAATACATTAATATAGCGTTCGATTCTGCTAAATATTGACCAGAATTTATTTCTAAAACTGGAATTTTACCATTGGGATTTTTGATTAAAAAGTCTGGTGTATGAGTTTCTCCTTGCAAAATATTAACATCTATTCTTTCAAAAGGCATACCCATTTGTACGAATAAAAGCCTAACTTTGTAACTGTTACCAGACGGTAAGAAATCATACAATTTTTTATTTTTCATGTTAAAAAAATATCATTATGAATATCGTGTTTATTGAGATGCTAAAATATAATATATTACAAATTAAACTTGATAAAACAGGATGATTTTTATTTATTTTGGGATATATCTAAAAACAGATAATTCTCTGATAAATGAAAAATAGTTCAACAATAGGATGGTTGATTTACCCAAGTTAAAGTTTTTATTTAATTCAGTGTAGAAAGATAAAAGTATGTGTGGAAGATTTACCTTAAACCAGTCATCATCGGCTTTATGCCAATTCTTTAGATTAGATAAAATCCCAGATTTAGCGCCTCAATATAACATTGCACCTACGCAAAGTGTCGCTACAGTGATACAGAATCCTGAAACTAATCAGCGTGAATTTCAACAGTTACGTTGGGGGTTAATACCCGCCTGGATGAAAGATTCACGTATGAGTATGAACTTAATTAATGCTAGAGCCGAAACAGTTACAGAAAAACCAGCTTTTCGAGCCGCATTCAAGCACCGACGCTGTTTAGTGCTGGCGGATGGTTTTTATGAGTGGAAACGCGAAAATGGTAAAAAACAGCCGTTTTATTTTCGTTTGTCAGAGGGAACGCCCTTTGGCTTTGCAGGTTTGTGGGAAAAATGGCAACCTCTAGCGGCCAAGTCTGAAGGTGAGGAAATTATATCTTGTACAATTTTAACAACGGCCGCTAATGAATTAGTCAAACCGATTCATGAACGTATGCCTGTGATTTTGGCTCCACAAGATTACGATTTGTGGTTAAATCACGAAATCCAAACACCTGAACCACTACAACAGCTATTGTGTCCCTATCCAGATCAAGCAATGACTGGCTATCCAGTTAGTACCTTGGTGAACAATTCACGACAGAATAGTTCTGAATGTATCATTTCCCTCAGTGAAGGAATTTGACTTCCTGAGAATATCTTTTAAGCCAATTGCTGCACAACCATAGAAGCAAATATGCCAAGAACGCAAAAAAACGATAATTTTATTGACAAATCCTTTACCGTTATGGCGGATTTGATCCTAAAACTCCTGCCAGCTAACAAAAAAGCGAAGGAAGCATTTGTCTACTACCGCGATGGGATGTCAGCGCAGGCAGAAGGTGAATATGCTGAAGCTTTGGACTACTATGAAGAAGCTCTAACCCTAGAGGAAGATACTAATGACCGCAGTTATATTCACTACAACATGGGTCTGATTTATGCCAGTAATGGTGATCATGATACAGCTTTAAAAATGTATCATCAAGCCATTGAAATGAACCCACGTTTACCTCAAGCTCTGAATAACATCGCCGTAATTTACCATTATCAAGGGGAAAAGGCGAAGGAAGGTGGGGATAATGATGCTGGTGAGGCTTTGTTTGATCAAGCAGCAGACTATTGGATTAGAGCAATTCGCATGGCTCCCAATAACTATATTGAGGCTCAAAACTGGCTGAAGACTACAGGACGTATGCAAATTGACGTATTCTTTTAATCAGGGCTGAGTAATTACTCGTTACTGTGACTATAGAATCCCACCCCTGAACTTTCCACTGAAGGGAAGAAGAAAGCCAAGTATATATTTGGCGGGGTGGTTTCTGAAGACTCTGGATGATTGGTAGTTTAGTGGATATTAACTATTGAGGAATTATGATTGATCGGGAACAAGTTAAAAAAGTAGCTCTTTTAGCTCGGTTAGAATTGACAACGGAAGAAGAGGAAAAATTTACTACCCAGTTAGGTAGTATTTTGGATTATATTGAACAGTTGAATGAAGTAGATGTGAGTGATGTTGCTCCCACTACAAGGGCTATTGATACAAGTAATGTGACTCGACGAGACGATTTGCAGCCATATCCTGACAGAGACGCAATTCTGGAAGGTGCGCCGGAACAAGAAGGTGACTTTTTTAAAGTTCCAAAAATCCTGAATAGTAATGAGGAAGGGTAATTTCGGGAAAATGGGGTTTTCTCGGCGGGGAGTGATGGTAAATTTTGGATGGGGATGTGATTGATGCGATTATTCATGAGTGGCGTGAAAGTGCGATCGCCAGTCCTGATTTAGCAGCAGCTATTAATGATCAGACTGATGAAATCCCATTAACACAGCCATCTATTAGCAGTGATGGGTGAATTTTTTTATGTAAAGCCTATACTAAAAATTAAGTAATTCTGACAAAATTTATGAGTACCCGAACTAATTCGCCTCCTGGTGTTGATTATGCACCCCTGGAATTGCAAGGGGAATTAATCGCTATGCAGCAATTAATAATTGAGGAATTATTACCTATCGCTCAAAGTAAAATTCCAGAAAGTCAACAAGAATTACATTTACAGCTTTTAGAAAAAAATCAAAATAATCAATTAAATGAATCAGATAGGTTGTTATTGAAGTCGCTGCGAGTGAGTGCTGATTATTTAATGTTGAAAAAAGCCTATGCTTATGCACTTTTACAGTGGAAAGGCTATTCTCTGCCAGATTTTGAGCAATTAGTAGATTAATATAAGGTACTTACTGAGTAAGCACGAATTGCCGAGTCTACGGTTACAATTGTCATATTATGCTGTAATGCTTGGCAGATTAAAATTCTATCAAAAGGATCACGATGTAATAATGGCAGGTTTACGAGTTGAGCAATACTTTCTTCATCTAGATTGAGACTAGATATAAGGTGCTGATGACGCTGTTTAGGAAGGTAGATTTCCGGAGATTCTGGTAAGGGTAGTTTACCTAATTGATATTTAACGGTTGCTTCCCACACGGAAATGCAACTTAAATATACCTCGTTGTTTAAACCACGAATGCTATTTTGTAAATGAATTGGTAATTTTTGATCGCCACTAATAAACCATAAAAAAATATGGGTATCTAACAATAATTTCATTTACCCTCAAAACTATTCAAAATATCTTCAGGTAAGGGACTATCAAAATCATCTGGAACAATGAAATCTCCAGCACATAAGCCATAAGGCCTCATTTGTTGAGTAATAGGGGAAACTGGTTTAATTTCTGCAATAGGTTTACCAGCTTGGGTGATAATAATGCTTTGTCCTGCTGCTACTTGGTGAAGATAGCTGGTTAGATTTTCCTTAATTTCATCAATGGTTACAGTTAGCATGAGATGATTGTATAGGAATATTTCTAGTATATCGAATAGCCCAGGCGATTAGAATATTGCTAACGCAACGCCAAGGGCGAACGCGGATATACAAACGAAGTCCAAACTCTGCGTGGACTAATCAACAAGATTTGTGAACCCGCGCAGGTGGTCACTGAGCTTGTCGAAGTGCGGGTTTTGTATGTGTAGCCATAAATTAAATTCGCCGGGTGTTTAAATATTTTTTATCTCCTCCAAAGTCGCAAAGGAAGAGCGAAAAAAGGTTTTTGTCATTTTAACTATTGACAAGGGACAACGGGTTACGTATTATAGTACGTAATATCCTCTTCAGCTTAAATCAGCGTTTCTGGAAAACGCAGGTATCATGTCAATTGCAATTTTTAGCAATGCCTTCTCAGATGAGTTAATTACAGCCACTGAGTTGAATCGTCAACCTGGGCGAATTTTAGACAAAGCTTATGAACACCCAATCACAATTACTCGCAATGACCAATCTTTTGCACTGTTGCGTCGTGCGGATGTGGCTTGTCTTGTGAAAGGGGTAACACAAAGTAAGGTTGTTTTTGAGGTGTTATCGGTGGCGTTTCGGTTGTTGTTAGGACAAGAAATCGGTGCTGAACATCCTTATGGATGGTTGAGGGTTTTTGATGCAGATGAATTGCAAGATTTTATTAAAGAGGTAAGTGAGGCTTTTCGCTTAACTGATACTTCTAATGAGGCTTGGGATTTGCTTGATGCAATTATTCATGAGTGGCGTGAAAGTGCGATGGCGATCGCCAGTCCTGATTTAGCAGCAGCTTTTAACGATCAAACTGATGAAATCCCATTAACACAGCCATCTGTTAGCGGTGGTCGGTGAATTTTTGTATGTCAGATAATCCTTCAGAAAATCTATTAACAGATAATGTGGAACCGCCAGAAGTAAAACTAACGGCTTCTGCATTATCTGGTACAAGTAGCACTTGGTTGGTAGTCGCCAAGAATAGAAGGGTTAATCGAGATTGGGAAGCTTTGATGCAACGTTATCCAGAAAACTGCTCTCGTTGTTATGAAGATTTATGTAATGCACCAACAACTAGACAACCAAAGCGTGTTTTTCCTTTAAAGGGTAAGGTTTATCAAGGTGCTTGGGACTATGAAGTTACAAGTAGTGATAGGGTATTTTATGTTCCTAATGAGGATCAATTAAAGGTTGTTGTCTATTATGCTGGGAAACATCCGAAAAAAGCTCCAACACCATAAATATTTATATTTTTTGAGTTTATTTTTATTTTTGAAAAGTCCTGGCGATTAGAAATCGCGGCTATATACAAATCAAGTCCACCTCCGTGGACTAATAAACAAGATTTTTAACCCGCGCAGGGGGTTTTGTCTGTGTAGCCGTGAATTATATTTATTGGGTACTATTGACTTGATAAAATTTATTGGCAAATAATGTAAATAAGTATAGCTTAGGTAATGATATGGAATTCAACTTTATAGAACCAAAACTTGAAAAAACACTCTATCAAACTTGGAATACTTTAATTAAGCCCAAAAATTACTGTATTGCTTCAACGCCTTATGATTTAGAGAAAGCTTTTAAGTCTGCGCATTTAAAAATTAATTCATCGATATGGATGTTCAATGATGAATCAATTAATAATAAATTTCGTAATTTTATTGATACAATTTATTTTAAGACTAGTTATAGAAACAATAAAATAGAAGATGTTGTAACTTATAATAGTATCTATCAATGTATCAAAACAGAATTAGAGATAGAAATTACTAACATTAAGCAAGGCATTAATAAAAGAGAATTTAAGGATGTGCTTGTAGCCATTTATGCTAGGCTATCTGAACAAATTAAAAATTTTGAGTTCTTTTTTATTCTAGATGGATTAGAGTTACAAGATATACATCAAATATCTTTTGGAAATATCAAGATAGTCAAATTTGATGATCATCTAACAAATGATTTTTATGAAAAGGCTAGTATAGTTAGCCTTTCATATGCTACCTCTGTTAAAAAAAATATTGAAGATAATTTTTTGAATAAAGTAGTGATAATATGTTCAGCCTTTGGAGATTCAGATAAAGCTGAGGAAATTGTAAGGTCTAAATCTAAAGAATTAATCAATTATTTTAGATACTTAATATGTGTTATGAACCATAATAGGAATCCAGAAAATATGACAAAGATAAATATTGCTTCTGAGGCTTATACTCAAACTGAATATTTTCTAACAAGAGAAGTTGCTAAGAATACAACAGCTTCTGTAAGAGGTAGAGGAAGAACAAATTTAGAGAAATTCATGATTAATCAAAAGCTACTTAATGAACTAGAGAAAAATGCTTTTTTAAATGAATTTAAAAGTTTTTTAAATAATGAGCAAATTAGCGAATTAGAGGGATGTATTCTAACTGCAATATATTGGACTGGTGAAGCTCAAAATGAATTCAACTTTGATATTTCATTTTTAAAATATTGGACTGCTCTTGAAACTATATTCTCTAACGAGAAGGAAAAAATCACTCATGCTTTATGTAAAGGAATTTCAATTACACTAGCATCTAGTCGTTATCATTTTATTGAAGTCAGTGAAATTTTCACGGTGTACAAAAAAATCGCTGATCTTTATGATAAGCGTTCAAAAATAATTCATACTGGGTTAAGGCAACGTATTACTGCACGAGAACTATCAGAAATTTGCAAATATACTTCATATGTAATTTTAAGCTTGTTTGACTTTAGAAATCAAGGTTACACAGAATTAAAGCAAATTGGCATAGAAATTGAAAAACTATATAGAATTGTAAATCAAGAAAAAACACAAAAAATAACAGACCTAGCTGATAAACTTCAGAAAATACTAGAAGAGATAAGCACTTTATATCCAATTAATACAACTGCTGAAAAAATAATAATTGCAGCAAAAGCTATTGAATATATAGAAAATAATTCCCAGTTGATGCATGAAATTATTAATGTGATAAAACAAATTGCTATTATTGATTTTGCAAAATTACTTGAGCATCCATCTGCACCTTTCTTAATTGTTGCTTTAGAAAGTTGGCAGAAAAAAAACAGATAAGTCCAAAAGCCTATTCTCTAAAAATATACTAATCATCACATTACTATAATCCAATGATTCACTGAAATAATCAAACCGATGCAAAATCAGTAAACTGTCTCATATAAGGTGGCTTAAAACCTAAAACAATATCCGTTTTTGGTACTCCCAAATCTACCAATTCACTAGCTACACCTTCCTCTGTAAAATCTCTCTGAATCCAAATTTTTCCATCTCTAATATCTACATGAATAATTGTCCCATAAGCTCTTTCGTTATTTTCCCATCCTACATGAACTACTAAATAACTATTTCTTTCACAATCAAAAATCAACTCCTTTTCTGTTCCTTTGGAAGCATGATTTGCTGTATGTCTTGCTAATACAGTTTTTACCAACTCAGGATAATTCATTCCTTCCATAAAACAATCTCCTGTTTAATAGCTTCAAATATCAGTAATTTTAATTGATGTTCAGCAATGATTTCTTGAATAAATGGGATAAGAAAAAACTCTTTATATATTTCATTACCAATTGCTAGATATAAAATACGGTCGGGTTCTTTTTTTCTTAAAACAGAACGGTAATTAAGTGTTTGTCCTAAAGCTGTATGAAATTCACTAACGTCAGATGGACCCAAAAAAGATTTTATTTCAACTGCTATTTTTTGTCCTTCTTTTTCTGCTCCTAACAGTCTTTCTGCTGCTAAATCAATCCGAAAGTCAAGACCATCTACTGTAAATGATAAAGGATCATCAGTAATTAACCAGCCATCTTTCTCTAAAGCTAACCTTACGGCATTGTGAAAAAAATCTTTTGCTGACATACAAACTTACAATAACACCCTCTCCTCTATTCTATTAGATCCTCTCTCCGCGTCTCTGCGCCTCTGCGTGAAACCCAAAAAAAAGGGATAAGCAAAACGCCTATCCCCAACAAATCAATTAATCAACAAAGATTAGGTTCCAGAAGTCCAGGAATTGATGTACTCGATTTGGTCTGCTGTGAGAGTATCAATGTGAATACCCATAGCTTCCAACTTCAAACGAGCAATTTCTTGATCAACTTCTACAGGAATAGAGTGTAAACCGGGTTCCAATTTACCTTTATTCTTCACTAGGTACTCAACAGCCAACGCTTGGTTAGCAAAACTCATGTCCATAACTGCGCTGGGGTGTCCTTCAGCAGCAGCTAGGTTAATCAAACGTCCTTGTCCTAATACCACAACTGACTTACCACTGGTCAATTTATATTCTTCAGTGAAAGGACGGACTTCTTTGACTTCCTTGGCTTGAGAAGCTAAGTATTTTAAGTCAAGCTCTAAATCAAAGTGACCGGAGTTACAAACGATCGCACCGTCTTTCATGACATCGAAGTGTTCACCACGAATTACGTGCTTGTTACCTGTCACAGTAATAAAGATATCACCATAGGTGGCAGCTTCCGCCATTGGTAGCACACGGAAACCATCCATTACGGCTTCAATTGCCTTGATGGGGTCGATTTCGGTAACGATTACATTAGCACCCATGCCACGGGCGCGGAGGGCTGTACCTTTACCACACCAGCCATAACCCACAACTACAACATTCTTACCAGCCAACAAAATATTGGTGGCGCGGATAATGCCATCTAGGGTTGATTGCCCTGTACCATAGCGATTATCAAAGAAGTGCTTGGTGTCAGCGTCGTTAACGTTGACTGCGGGGAAGGTGAGTACACCATCGTTGAACATGGCGCGTAACCGCACGATTCCGGTTGTGGTTTCTTCGGTTGTCCCAATCAAGTCGCTGATTTGGTGTTGACGGTTTTGAACCAATTCTGCTACCACGTCGCTACCGTCATCAATGATGATGTTGGGGCGATGATCTAATGCTATTTGCACGTGGCGGTTATAGGTGGCGCTATCTTCGCCTTTTTGGGCAAATACAGGAATTTCGTAATCGGTGACTAAGCAGGCTGCTACGTCATCTTGAGTTGATAAAGGGTTACTAGCAATTAAAATTGCATCAGCACCACCGGCTTTGAGGGCGATCGCCAAATGTGCTGTTTCTGTTGTCACGTGGGCGCAAGCTACCAGGCGTAATCCAGCGAAGGGCTTTTCTTTCTCAAAGCGATCGCGGATTTGCTTTAATACTGGCATTTCTCGTCCAGCCCAATCAATCCGTTGTCTTCCCAAGGGAGCGAGGGCGAGGTCTTTAACCTCGTGCTTTAATCGGGGAGAAGTTGCAGTCATTCAAAATTTCCTCAGAAAAATAAAAAGGTACGTAAAATTTGCGTACCTTACTAGGGTATTGTACTATTGCCAATTTTGCCTTGCATTCTCTAACAAGCTTGTTAATTGTGTTCTGCTATGCTGTTATCTGGCCTAGCTTTGCTCTTAACTTCGTTGTTTATTTTTCTTTTTTGACTGAATTTTGTTAAAAGTATTAGCAGGGCTAATCTATAATGTTCTTTAGAGGATATTAGGTAAGTTGTCATCTATCCAAAGTCGTAAAATGCCCCACAATACAAATAGTTTACTTTAGATAAGTACATTTACACAGCCAGTGGTTGAGGATGGCTCTGGAAATAGTCGATGGTAAATTTTGTTCAAGGAGGTATTTTAGTGGGATTTAATTTTTTGGCGATCGCCAAGCAAGTCCTGTGGTGTAATTTGGCTTCTATTGAGCATAAACAGGCATTATTAGCTAAAAATTGTCTTGATAATAGCCAGAATGGGGCAAAACATTTACCAGTTGTAGAGGTGTCTAATCAACCTTCTAAACAGAGATTCATCACAGGAATTTTAGGTAAAGGTGTGATGTTGACAATGGCGAGTTCCGTGGCTATGGCTGTTGTTTCTCTGCCAAAAGCTTCAGCTCAAATCCCGATTGTGCCTTTTCTACAACCTCCCAATGGTGTTACTAGCAGCACGGACAATACAACTGTTTCCGGGTGGATTTATTTAGACGGCCATCAAGTATTTCAAATCGGAGCTACTAGAAGTAATTTTCCTGAGCGTTCCCGTAACATTCAACAAGGCTTAAATCAAATCCGCCAAAACTATCTAAGTTCAGAGGAACTAAATCCTCAAGTTGAAATCCGCACCCAAAATGAATTACCAGTAATTTACATTAACGATCAATACTTGATGACCGTTACTAATGAAGATGCGAGATTAAGACGAGAAGAAGCCGAAACAACTGCACTTCAAATCACTGAAAGTCTCAAGCTATCTTTACAACAATCTCGGAGAGAGCGCACATCAGAAAATTTAATCAACCAAGCTCAATTTGCTGGTGGCATAGCAATATTTATTGTAGTATTAAGTGGGGTAGTTTATTACTTTCAACGACGTTGCCATCACCAATCAAAACACCCCATTCTGCCCATTCCAAATGATGCCCAACAACTAACCACTCAACTAAATAAACAGCAAGACATAGATATTAAAGAGGTCAAAAAAAGGCTGTTTCAATTAACCCAAGGTGGAATTTGGGGAAGCGGAACTGTTTTTATATTGGGTTTGTTTCCTTACACACGATCCTTTCAAGTGGGGATTTTAGCGGTAGCCCAAGTTCCTCTCAGGTTGGGAATTGTGGTATTAGGAATTTATGTTGCAACTCGTTTCAGCTATGCGTTAATTGACCGCTTTACCTCTACACTCATTAGCAGTGGTATTCTATTAAACTCAGAAGCATCTAGACGGATGGAATTGCGCGTTTCCACATTTTCGGGTGTTTCTAAAAGTATCGTAACTGGGGTTTGGTTAGTAGTAGGAATTTTGTTAGGACTACTTTCTTTGGGTATAGATATTGTTCCCTTATTAGCCGGTGCTGGTTTAATTGGTGTGGCTTTGTCTTTGGCTTCTCAAAGTTTAATTAAAGATGCCATTAACGGTTTTCTGGTAATTGTTGAAGACCAGTATGCTGTCGGTGATGTGATTAATGTTGGTGATGTAGGTGGCTTAGTAGAAAATCTCAATTTGCGAATTACTCAGTTGCGAGATGCTGAAGGGCGTTTAATTACGATTCCCAATAGTGAAATCAAGGTCGTAGCTAATCTTTCTAGCCGTTGGTCACGGGCAGATTTAACTATTCCTGTGGCTTATGAAAATGACATTGATGATGCTTTTAGGTTAATTAGACAAGTAGCATCAGATATGAATCAAGATCCCGACTGGAAACGGTTAATAATTGCACCACCGGAGGTTCTCGGAATCGATAATTTTGGCGATCGCGGTTTAATGATTCGTGTCTGGATTAAAACACTACCACTGAAGCAGTGGGATGTAGGACGTGAATTTCGCCGTCGCGTGAAAATTTGCTTTGATCAAGCCGGATTCTCTATTCCTGTACCTCAACAAGGTATTTGGCTAAATGAAGGTCAATCCTTGCACTCGGAACTTAATGGCAAATCTGAGTAGTCATTAGTGAACTCTTATAGAGACGTTGTAAACAACGTCTCTATAAGAGTTCACTTTGGCGGGGTTTTGAGTTAAATCGAAAACAAAGGATCAAGTCGATGTGAGAGATTTATTAATTAGGGTGGAGTCAAAGAAGTAGACAAATTTACTACATTTTTATTCCGCACTGGGGTATCCCAGGTCAATTTTTCCATAATGTAATTTCCCACACTCGCCTCTGAACATTTATGCTGCCACCAATCCAAAGATTTATGGTGCAATTCTTGCATGAGTTGCTTATTATCTAGCAGATTCATTAATATCCTCTCTAAATCCTGCCAATCTTTTATTTGAATAATAGGCGCTCCATCTAAATACCACCTTGAAGGCAAAGCTTCTGTCACCAAAATACAACCATATTTCATACCTTCAAACAAACGAGTCGTTTCAAAAGACGTACCTCTGGGAACCAAGCATATTTTAGTATCCATCATGATTTCGCAATAACTACGCTCATCTTCAATCCTTCTATTCCGAAACCCACCAGTAATTGATACCTCAATTTTCAAGCCAGGATTTTTTTCCTGAAACTTCTTTAAACTCGATATCATTAGTTTTCGAGCCAGGGCTTTTGGAGTTCCTAACCAGTATTTCAAAGACCATACAGGATAAGGTATATGTATGACGCTACCAGAAAAATAAGTTTCATAGAGACGATCTTCGATATTCTTGATTGGCATATCTTTGGAGTTGTTGTAACCCAAAGGAATTTCATAGATTTTGCCAATTGGATCTTCACCCAACAACAAGCTTTTTAGCTTGTGAAAATGATAATTAATCAGACCAGGAGAACCGACAACCAAGACTCTAATAAATTGAATTACCGTGAGCAGATTTAGCAAAAAAGGTTTACTAAATAAATTACATCCGAGTATTGGGCGTGTGCCTATACACTTAAATATCGCCCTAACTTTGTGAGCATACTTGGGTATGCGATACCATTCATCGCCTATTATTAAAACAACAACATTTTTGCCATAGGATGGTAGTTCATCAATTCGATCCCAAGTTATGTAAAATACTAAATTTCTAACCTGTAAACTATTCTCTATAATTTGTAATACCTTAGTAAAATATGTGGCTGAACCAAAATTAATTGGTGGGTTAATGTCATAGATATTCCAAGGTATTGGTTTTTCGCCGCGTTTCATGTAGATATAGTACTGGTTAAAAAGTGCATTAATTACAGGCATCTCAGTTTGGTTCATTTGCAAGGATACAGGTAATGTTTGTTCACAAGGTAAATATAAGCAATCGATCAATAATCAATTCCCTTGGTTGGAAATAATTAAAACCTACAAACCAATTGTGTACAGACGTAACGATGGAACAGGGAGAATCTCAGTTTTGCAAATGTATCCTAAATAGACCCCCCTTATTAAGGCTGGAAACAGGATTACTGCTTCCTCTACTAAGGAGGGTGAAGTTTTATAGGGCTTTGTTAAAAAGTGAGATGCTCCCGATGGAACGTCTCCCTGCGACCATTTGGCGATTTATACCTAAATTCAGCAATGCCAAATAGAATAGTTATGGAATGTTTGATTTAATTTTTTATGCCTTTTCTTGATGAGGATATCCCTAATTTCCTAAAGTCGGTAGGCTTATTTGTCTACCCACAGGCTAAAAATTAAGGGTGAATATAACTTAGGTTCATTTCTCATCGGTATCATAAATAGTAAGATGCACTTCAATGAAATATGAGCGATCGCTTATTTTTATGTAAACAATTCAAACATATTTTTTTTTGTAATTTCATTAAGATTGTGTATATTTATCTAACAGATTATTTAAAGATAAGAGAAATATTTATATAAGCAATATATAGTTTGTTAACTATAAGTGTAATTAAGAGTAAGTTAGTTATGTTTGTAGTAAAATTTTTCTGCTCCTCTCTATTTTAATAGAGTTGCTTATACGCTTTTAGGTAAAAATATAACTAAATACTATGTCTTTTAAAAAACATTATCCCAGCAATGCTTAATTATAGGACTTACGCACAAGTTACGAAAGAATGAACCACGAAGGAGCGAAGAACACGAAGAAAAGAGGGTTTGAGAGAGATTTTGCGTAAGTCCTGAATTATCACTATTTATATATGGTAATTTCTTTGAAGTTATGCCATATTCAAGCTGATTGAGATTAGGAAACAATGAAAGAATCCTTCGAATGACTTTTCTCAAGCAAAATTAGTTTGGCTACAGGTAATTATTGAATGTTGATTGACGCACGGACAATCCCTGAAGAGGAAACTCTTGAAACTGAAGTTTGCATTGTTGGGGCTGGCCCAGCAGGTCTTACTTTGACTCGTGAATTAGCTGGGACAGACATTCGGGTTGTTTTATTAGAAAGCGGTGGACTAGATTTTGATCAGAATACTCAGTCACTTTCTCAAGGTGAAAGTGTTGATAATCATTTTGATACATTAGAAAGTCAGCGTTGTTTTCAGTTTGGTGGTACAGCCAACTTTTGGAAAATTCGACTAGGTAATAATGTCATTGGTGTCAGGTACGTACCATTAGACAAAGTAGATTTTGAAAAGCGCGATTGGCTACCTTATAGTGGTTGGCCTTTCGATAAATCTCACCTTGATCCTTTCTATAAACGCGCTCAAGTAGTTTGCCAACTGGGAGCTTTTGCTTATGATGCTGAAGCTTGGGCAGATGCTGATACGCCTCAGTTACCATTTTCTGGTAATGTAACTACTAATATGTTTCAGTTTGGTCCTCGTGCTGTATTTACCCATGAGTCCCGTGAAGTAATTAACCAAGCTAGCAACATTACTACTTATCTCAATGCTAACTTAGTAGAAATAGAAACAGATGAAACAGCTGAAAACGTAACTCGCTTACGAGTAGCCTGTTTGTCAGGTAAAAAATTTTCGGTTCGTGCCAAATTTGTTATCCTAGCTACAGGTGGTATAGAGGTGGCACGTTTACTCCTGCTATCAAATAAGGTTAAAACAACTGGTTTAGGTAATCAAAATGATCTAGTGGGGAGATTCTTTATGGATCATTCTCTAGTTGATGCTGGTAAGTTGATTCCTAGTAATCCAGATATTTTTCAGAATACAGCTTTATACGATTTGCGGCGGGTGAATGACGTTCCAGTCATGGGTAAGTTAAGTTTGTCTGAAGAAGTTATGCACCGTGAAAAGTTACTAAATATTAGTACATTACTATTTCCTATTCCCAAAGTATATCAGTTAGAAGCAGCAAATTCTCTGAAAACATTGCTGTCATCAATACATAACCCACAAGTACGTCAAGATATTCTCAAACACATAAAAAATATTGTTCTAGGTCTTGATTATATCTTGCCTGCTGCTTACGGAACAATGATCAATCGGCAACCTTTTATTCCCAGTCTAGCTTGGGGTGGTTGGTCGTATATTCCAGGGAAGGAAAAACGATTTGCTGGGTTTAGACTACTCCAGCTAGCTGAACAAGTACCCGATCCAGATAATCGGATCACACTCACTGCAGATCGCGATCGCCTGGGTCGTCAGCGAGTCAAGTTACACTGGCGTTGGCATGACATTGACATTGAACAGATTAAGAGAAGCCAAGATATTTTACAACAAGAGATTGCTCGTGCTGGCATCGGGGAACTACAACTTGAACGAGATGGCAATCTGCCCAAATTAATCCATCCTGGTCTACATCATCACATGGGAACAACAAGGATGAATGATGATCCTCAGCAGGGTGTTGTAGACCGCAATTGCCAAGTCCACGGCATTTCTAACTTATTTATCGCCAGTAGCTCTGTGTTTCCCACCGGAGGGTATGCTAATCCTACACTCACCATTGTTGCTTTAGCTATTAGGTTAGCTGACCATCTGAAAACAGTCATGGCATAGCTGAGACAAAAATAAACTCAATGGTTTTGTGCCAATGATCGGTAAATAGCCTCTTGCCACACTAGAACATTTGTACTACTATAGTTATAGCGCTCACAAAGCCTCAGCCATAGAGTTCACCGAAAATGGAGTTAAGGGATAGTCCAATGATTAAGCACTATATTCTCAACCTCAATCCCACCGCCAAGCATGAATGGGATCGGTGTATTTTACGCGACCCACTAACTGCAAAGCGCCCAGATATTGCTCAATTAATCGCTGAAGCTGTTGGTAGTAATAATGGTAATTTTCTCATAAGTGTGAATATCGAAGTCCAAGTTTTAGAACAAGCTGCTGGGTCGCCATCTCAACAACTTTCTTTACCATTTTCAGAAGTAAATATTTCGTCCCAATTACGAGAAGTAGCTTAATCAACGGGGAGTAGTTTGTGATGGAAGACCTGATTCATTATCCTAGTGCGATCGCCCAAGCAGCCCAACAAGTTAATCAAATTAATTCTAATTTAATGGCTGTAGAACAGCAGATTTCCCGATATGAAGGTAATGCGGATCTTGCTGCTGCTTTTGATGTAGATTTAAAAAATGATGCTCAACGCAAAGCTAGGCGTTTTGAAGTTTTGCTAGTTAATCAAGAATACCAAAAGGCTATGGATACTCAAATCCGTTTAATTGCGGAAAAAGCCAATGCGACCGCTAATTTAGAATATCTGCGTAACCAGTTTAGTGTGGCTAAATTAGAAGCTAGATTAGCGATCGCCCAACAACTCACTGATTTGGAATCACGAGAATTAGTTGGTTTGTAATTAATTCCCCTCCGTTGGGAGATGGACTGGTTTTTGAAACCTTTGGGACAATAATTCCGCAATTTGTTGATTAATAGTTGTCATATCAAAACGCTCACAAGCGATCGCCCTAGCATGATCAGCCATACTTGCAATCATCTCGGTTTCTGCAACGCAAGTATTAATCACCTCTGCCAATTCCTCACTTTCTCCCGGTGTCACCAAAAAACCATTAACGCCGTCTTCCACTAATTCCATTGCACCCCCAGCCTTAGCAGCTACCACAGGCCTACCGCATAGCATCGCCTCAACAATCACTCTCCCAAAGGGTTCTGGAGAAATTGAGGTGTGTGCTATCAAGTCACAACTTGCCATTAGCTGGGGAATATCTTCACGAAAACCTAAAAATTTTACCCGGTTCTCTAATCCCATTTCCCTAACTTGTTCATGCAATTGTTGGACGTAATCTTGTTCACCAAACAAAGCATCACCCACTAAAATTACTGTCACTTCTGGGGAACATTTAGATATAGCTTTAATTAAAATATGTTGACCTTTCCAAGGTGCAAGGCGGCTAAAATGTCCAACTACAAACTTATTTTCTAAGCCTAAACTTTGGCGGATTTGTTTAACTTCAGATGCAGAAGTTTTATATTGTTGCGAATCAAAACCATTATACACAAGTTCTGTAATTTTCGCATTGCCTCCTCTTTGGATAAAAGCGGTTTGACTAGCTTGGGAGTTAGCAATTACTAATGAAGCAAAACGATTTGCTAACGTCACAGCAATCCGCAGATTAGTTTGGCTAAAGTGTTCTGAGGAAAGAATATCATGTAAATGATAAACCAAAGGACGACGCGCTAAAAAGCTAGCCAGTGCGCCAATCACTAAGGCTTTTTGTGTATTGGCGTAGATGATATCATATTCTTTAGCTATTTGTACTACCTGGGTTAATAGTGGGGCAAGTTTTCCGACACTGGCTAAAGATTGCAGCAAATTACTTTGTTTACGAACTTGAATTGCTTGGGTTGTTAATACTTTGACGGGGATATGCTGCTGCTGAAGTAACTTTCTAAAAAGTCCATCAGCAAATAAGCCGACTAAGGCGCGATCGCCATAAGGTTTAGCAATATCTATTAAACACAGTTCTGCACCACCAGGTTTACCACTTTGATCTAAAAACAGGATTTTCATAATTAACGAACCGCAGAGACGCAGAGAACACAGAGGAATTAGAATAAGGGAAGTTTGGGGGAGTTAAGCCAATAGAACTTGCCGCACTTTTTGGGCTATTTGTTGCCAATCAAAATTATTAATTGCATACTCACGGCACGCTTGGCGTGTGGGAATTGCTAAGTTGCCTAAAAGTATCTGGGCTAATTTTTCGGCAATGGCTGGGGCTTCGCTGGAATCAGTAATTAAGTCTGGAGAAAATGATGATAAAATTTCTGGCATTCCCCCAATGGGAGTACATAAAACTGGCGTACCACAAGCTAAAGATTCAATAATTGCTAATCCAAACCCTTCAAAAGATTGGCTGGGCATAATTGTTAATTCGGCAGCTTGGTAAGCTATGGGTAATTGGGCATCGGGGAGAAAACCTAAAAATTTAACGTTGTCTTCTAACCCCAATTCTTTTACTTGTTGTTGTAGTGTACCTTGGAAATATCCACGCCCGGCGATCGCCAGCCAAATATCAGGCACTTGTGGTTTAATGATCACCAAGGCTTCTAATAATTTATCAATACCAACTCGCTGTACTAAACGCCGAGATGTAAATAGTATGCGGCGATTTTCTGGCCAGCCTAACTGCTGACGTGCTGTTTCTCGTGATAAGTTAGCTTGGAACCAATCAATATTTACTCCTCCAGGGATAATATGAATTTTATGCCAAGGTATTTGATACTGTTGGTTTAAAATATTACCGAATGCTTTACTCAAAACTATAAAGCGATCGCAGCGATTATATGTACTTTGTTCTATTACTCTCCGCTTGAGAAACAGACTAAGTTGATTATTCACTGTTTCTTGCTGACTTTCAGCAGCCCAAGGGCCATGAAAATTGAATGTTATGGGTACGCCTTGGGGTAGAAGATCCAAAATAGGAAAACTATATAATGCAAAATGTAAATTAATGGCATCTGCTTGGCTAACTCGTATTTTCCGAAATTTCTGGCGGATAGACACCATGCGCTGCCAAATTGCCTGATCCGGATTAGCTAAGTTAGTAAGTTTTATTACACCATCTGATTCAGTTTCTGGTAAACCAACTCCACATAATTCTATTTGGTCTTTATTAGCTGCTAATCGATGAGTTAGTTCATAAATATACCTTTCTAATCCTCCAGGACTTTTGGGAAACCAGCCTATTCCCAGAGTGAGAATGGATGCAGATGTTGAATTAAACTTATCTTTTTTACTTTCCATATACTTAGCTCCTATCATATCTTGAGAAAGGACATATTGATTTTTATACCAATCTCAATTACTACTGCTTTTACTCAATGGTCAATTAGTTGATGCTGCTAATACTTCTATCCTGTAATTGTGGAGATAATCAGTAATTTTTCCGTCATCCTCTGTAGATATTTTTATAAAAAAGTCAATTAATGAACTATATATTACACTGACATTCTCTGTATTGATTGTAGATAATTAAATAAATTTGTTCCCAATAAACTCATTTAAGTTTCTGGGATGAATCTTGACTACATATTATTGCTTTTTTGTTAAAATCAATACATTTAATGCCAATTAAAGTTATATGTTTTTTCTGTAAAAATTCAGTGAATATGAAGTGAATACGAAAATTAATCTGTTATTAAATATGTAGGATTCTTTCACTGTTAAGATGGCATAAATCTTGAAGATACCAGTGATTAAGTGCAGTTTGAGTAAGAGGTGGTATTCAAAGATATTTATTTTCTAGTTAATAAAAGTGAGTGAATACCAGAAACTATCATTGCTATCAATAATATGCCAAATAAAATCATCAATGAATTTAAGTATTTATCCAAACGCTTATACCAATACATCAATCAGCCACCTCGAAATAAAAATTTTCAGAGAATCAAATTTGTCAACTTTATCCTATTTATTGCCATAGCTATAATTCTGAGTTCAATTCAGCTTCCTGATTATGGGGCTAATAGCATCACACCTGCACCCAAATATCAAACATCTTGGATTGGTAATAGCTTCGGTGGGGGCGAAAAGTGGGTACAAAATAATATTCTAGCTATGTATGTTGCACCCAATGGCACGGTTTATACTAATAGCATTTGGGATGAAGCTGGTAGGGAAGCGGGAATATATAAAGACGGTGATGTGATTGGTAAATTGAGTGATACCCACGGCTGGAGTCGTAGCGGGGGAAAAGCTGTGACAGCAAATAGTAAATATGTTTACATTGCTATGCGCCAAGGTTTTGTGAATCGCAAAGATCAAGACTATCCGCCAGAAGGTACAAATTGGTATTGCGTTAGACGTTATGATTCATCCGGGAAGTCTGCACCTTTTGCAGAAGGACGTGGCTGGGATCAAAGTATGTTAATTGTCAGTAACAATGGTGAAGTTACTGGTTTAGCCACGAGGGGAAATGAGTTATATGTAAGTGATGGTGCTGCTAATCGTCTGCGGGTTTACCATAGCGAAACCATGAAGGAAATTCGCAGTTTTAATGTTGCTAATCCTGGGGGAATAGCTGTTGATAGACAAGGTAATTTGTGGATTATTCAAAACCGAAATGGCAGTAATCCTGCTAAAGTTGGGTATTATTCCCCGTCAGGAAAGCAATTACGCCCAGAAATCACTAATATTATCGAACCCAGTGCGATCGCCGTTGATAGTCAAGACAGAGTTTTAATAGCAGAAAATGGTCCCCGTCAACAAGTGCTGATTTATCAAATTAAAGATCAGCCAGTCCAAGTGGGTACTTTCGGTAGCCAAGGGGGAGTTTATGCAGGTGTTACTGGTGAAATCCAAGATTTAAAATTTTACGGTTTAACGGGAGTTGGTACAGATTCCGCCGGGAATATTTACGTTAATAGTAATGGGTTTCATTATTCGGGTACAGATTTACGCAAGTTTTCATCATCAGGAAAGTTGTTATGGCAATTATTCGGATTGATGTTTGTTGATAATGCTGATGCTGATCCCCAAAGTGATGGCTTAAATTTATTTACCAAACAAGAACAATTTTTGATGGATTATAGTCAGCCGGCGGGTAAGCAGTGGACTTACAAAGCCTACACTTTAAATCCTTTTAAATATCCCCAAGATCCACGTTTGCATACATCCCCAGATGCTACTTGGGTGCGACGCATTCAAGGGAAACCCTTTGTGTTTCTCACGGATATGTATGAAAGTTTTTTACAAATTTATCGCTTCAATCCTGAGACAGATGGCAAAATTGCGATTCCGGCGGGAATGTTTGTAGGAACTCGTGGGGGTGGGGGAAAATCAATTCAGGGAAATTGGCCGCCGCAACAACCAGAAACAGGAGAATGGATTTGGCGCGATCGCAACAGTGACGGTAAATTTGATCAGGGTGAATATGACACCAGTGAAGATTATCCTTACATTGGCGGATGGTGGGTAGATACGAAAGGAGATGTTTGGAAAACCTTGCGAACTAAAGACGGGATCAGACACTATCCTTTGCAGGGACTAGATAATCATGGAAATCCTATCTACACCTATAGTTCGATGCAGAAGCAAGAAACCCCCAGTCTATTTAGAGATTTGCGGCGCATCGAGTATTTACCAGAAACCGATACCATGTATTTATCAGGTTTCACAGTGGATCATCCAGCAGTGGGAGATGATACTAAAGTTCTGGGTTCGGAAATTGTCCGTTTTGACAATTGGAGTCGAGGAAATAGAACCCCCCGTTGGCGGATAGTAGTCCCCCATGATACCACTGGTAAACGGGAAGTTTCCACCGCGGCCATGAGTGTAGCTGGAGACTATGTTTTTGCTGTGACATTCAAAACGGCAGAAGTATATATATATAATGCCAACACTGGGGCTTTGGTGAAAAACTTAAAACCAGGGACAGAAGTTGCTAATGAAAGTGGTTGGGTTGATATCCCCTATGGGATTCGGGCTATGCGCCGGTCTAATGGAGAGTATTTGGTATTTGTAGAAGAAAATGCCAAAGCTAAAGTAATTGTCTATCGTTTAAAGCTGTAGCATTAAGTAGCTGAACTTCCACAAATTGAAATAATAATTACCAGGTTGTTGTAAAAATATTTTATAGCAACCTGTTTTTAAGTTTTGTTTTTCTATTGGCTTACCTGATATCTGGTAAGTAGCTCAAACTAAAAAAACGTAATACCCAGATCCCCGACTTCTCTAAAAAATCGGGTATCTATATCCTCAATGTTTTATTTTTAATTATGTTAACCTACTTATCAACTCTTTTTACTACATAATTTAATTCAATAAAACAACATCACTCAGGAATAATATTTTCCTATTTTGGCGAAGTAATCACAATAATTTTGTGTTTGCGTTTAAAATTTTCGTTTGAAAAAAATAAATGATTTTTTTTTGTAAAAGCAGCCATAATTAAATTATTATTTTGCCGCAGGTAAACAAGACAAGCCCAATAATTTACCATAAGTGCCATGAATTATCATCTCATAAATAGTAGATAGATACATTTAAACAATTCCCATTTATTGATTTGATTGAATTAGTTTTTTTAAAAAATACTCAGTATAAAGCACAATGAAAAGTTATTTACAACGGTTGCAAAAAATATTTCCGTATACCTGGATTGAGCAATTACAATGTATGCATTTTAATTTATTATCTACATGGATACGGCTGCGGAGGAGTCAGCCTTTAACATTTAATCAAAAATCAGCAATGGTGTTTTCTCCACATCAAGATGATGAAACATTGGGCTGTGGGGGTATGATTGCTTACAAGCGTGAATATGGAATCCCGGTTATAGTTGTGTTTCTTACAGATGGACAAGGTTCAGCCGTTGCGGTTCCCAATGCTGCAAACACGCTAATCGAAATTCGGGAACAAGAAGCAAGAGAAGCATTAGCAATTCTAGGGGTAGAACCATCAAAAATTCACTTTTTATCTCAATTAGATGGGAGTTTACAATATTTAAATTATGAAAATAAACAACAGATAATTTCCCAGTTAGCCGAACTTATTCAACATTATCAACCAGAGGAAGTTTATGTACCCCATCAAAAAGATTCACATAGGGATCATGAGGCTACATATCAATTAGTTAAAACAGCAATTGCTCAAACTAGTATAAGAGTAGAATTGCTACAATATCCTATCTGGTTATTTTGGAGAGCGCCACTATTTATATTACTCAAACTGGAAGATATAGCAGCCGCTTACTGTTTTTCTATTGCATCAGTTCAAGAAAAGAAAGCTAGAGCGATCGCCTGTTATAAATCTCAAACGCAAAACCTTCCGCGTGGCTTTATTAAGCGGTTTTTAGTCTCTTATGAAATCTTTTTTAAGGTTGAATAATTGGTAAGGATAAGAATTATTATATGCGGATACTACATATTATCAATCATGTCCAGAATATTGGTAATGGAATTGTAAATGTGGCAGTAGATTTAGCTTGTTTACAAAGTCAAGGTGGTCATACTGTTGCTGTAGTTTCTAATGGCGGAGAATATGAGAACTTATTCGCATTGTATGCTGTGAAACACTGGACATTAAATCAGTCAAGGAAACCCCAAAATATTCTCAAAGCTGCTTGGGTTTATCGGCAGATTGTGCAAGAATTTCAACCAGATATTGTTCATGCACACATGATGACAGGGGTTGTATTAGCAGGGATATGGAAAAGGGGTTGTAATTACAATTTAGTTTCTACAGTACATAATGAGTTTCAGCCTAGTTCCATACTTATGGGATTAGCAGATCGGGTAATTGCAGTTAGTCATGCAGTCGCTAAATCAATGCTACGACGAGGTATCCCCGAAAAAAAGCTGCGGGTAGTCGCTAACGGGACATTAAACAGTCCTCGACATCCTAGCATTCACCATTACCAACCATTAGCCCTACAACGTCCCGCAATTACTACTGTGGCTGGGATGTATTCCCGCAAAGGGATTGCAGAGTTAATTGCAGCTTTTAGCAACATTGCGGGGGAATTTTCTGATGCACATTTATATCTAGTGGGAGATGGCCCAGATCGCTCCATGTTTCAGGCTATGGTGCAAAATAATCCTGATGGCGATCGCATTCATTTTGCAGGTTTCCAAGCAGAACCACAACGGTATTTGTTAGCAACAGATATTTTTGTCCTAGCTTCACACTGCGAATCTTTTGGTTTAGTGCTAACAGAGGCGCGAGAAGCAGGTTGTGCAATTATCGCTAGCGATGTTGATGGTATTCCCGAAACTTTAGATAATGGACAAGCGGGTATTTTAGTCCCTCCTCAAGACAGTCAAACCTTAGCCACAGCTTTACAAAAATTACTCAGAGATCCTATAGAACTACACAAGTGGAAATGTCGCGCCCAAGAAAATTTACAGCGTTTCAGCGTGGCGCGGGTGAATGAAGAAACGCTGAATATCTACCATGAATTAGCGACCAATTATCATATCTCTACAGTTAGGAATTAAGCACATTTTCTGTTAACAGTGCTTTTGTGGCTGACTCTCCTGCTTTTTGCAATTTTCCCTGAATTTGGAATAGGAGTAAACCTAAAATACTGGCGTGTCCTACCAGTCCTAACATCATCAGCATTACACTTAAAGGAACCTGACGGGGCGACAAGATTTGCAATGGTGCAAGTATAGAGAATAAGGAAAGGAAGCTACCAAAAATGGCTGCAATAATCATGGGGAATAAAATTACCACAGCCATCATAATATTAGTTCGTAATAATCTCTGGTCATTCTTGATTAATAAACCTCTTTGGGCTAAGGCTGCATAAATCAGCAGTAAACTAAAGGTAAAAATCACGGACATGAAAGCATGAGTTTTGTACCAGCCATTATCCAATGATGAAATAAATACACTGATACTGATTAAAGGAATTAAAGCATTAATGGCGATCGCCAGAATAGCCGGACTTTTTTCTCCCCAAATCAAATCTCTAATTAACTTCTGTTTACCTGGATTTTTTGCCCGATAAATGTGCTGATATGTAGCCCAATCTATTGCTGTTTGGTAATTTGGTGTGAGGGCTGCAATTAGATATAGAAATAGAACAAAGTTGAGAATTATTAAAGTAAATAAATGTTCGTTGCTTGGGTCATTGGCACATCCTAACGTAATCACTGTAAAGGTAGCAGTTAGTAAATAACTCTGCTTTTTACTCAACATTGTGGCATTATTATCATGATAGCATCGTTGTATAGATTGCCAGATAACGTAAGTGCCAATGGAGTAAAGTAATAAACTAAAGCCGGCGGTAAGAAAAAAACTTTTGCCTAATTCCAGCCCAAACCAAGAAAAGTCTGCAAGTTGGAAACTTGTGGCAGATTTAGGCATAAAATATTGGGGATTAATTAGCCTTAGTAGTAATGAACTGTTCGTTGAATCGTTATGTATTTCTACCTGACTAAATAGCAATGAAATTAGCATAAAGCCACTTCCTAACCAAGCTTGAACACCACCTAACCAAGAACTTACTAAGCTAAATAATATTGCTCCACTGTAGCAGAAAATGCTAGCGGCGACCAAAATTATGTAAGAAATTAAAATTTGATGTAAGGGTACACCTAGCTTTAACCCAAATAAGAGATGTAAGGGAATTGCCAACAAAGTTGCAATATAGACATTAATGGGAACCCCTAGCATTTTACCCACAAAAATACTTTGAGGTGATTGGGGACTCAGACGAATAAAATTTAGTGTCCCTCGCCGTTGTTCGGTGGCTAAATCATTGCTCAGGGTATAGGTTCCACCCACTAAGATGGTAATAATTACCATAGCACTTAGCCAAGTATAAGCATCTGTGGATTGAGTACCTATGAAATCTCGGAAAAATATTAACTGCGCTAGGAATGATAGGAATGCTGCGATTAAAAAAGTCCATACTTTTAATCTCCCTTTAATTTCCCGAAATAATTGTGGGTTTAATTCGCCTAGTTTAGAGATGAGATTCAGCATAATTGACAACTCCAAAAAGAGAGCGGGTAATTATTGATGGACTAAGATGCTTGTTTGTGTCCTAATTTTAAGAAAATGCTTTCCAAGTCTTCTTGAATGCAGTTAAAATTAGTGATTGGTACACCAGAAATAATGAGCGATCGCAATAAATCAGCAGAGTCTTTCTCTGTTCCCGAAAAATTAACGCGCAAGCTGTTTGTACCTGATATTTTCTCCCATGCTTGTACTAAGGGATAATTTTTTAATTCCCTTTCTAGGGATTCTAAACTATCCAGAGTAGATAGAATAATTTGGGGCTGAGAAAGTCGTTGGTAAAGTTCTTTTAAAGAAGCACTTTCTACTAAAAAACCCAACTCCATAATTCCTACAAAAGTACAGAGTTCGGCTAAATCACTGAGAACGTGGGAAGAAATTAAAATTGTCATCCCGGCTTCTTGCAAAGCTTTAATAATTTGCCGAAACTGCATCCTCGCAATGGGATCAAGTCCAGAAACAGGCTCATCTAAAAGTAGTAAAATTGGTTCATGGATAATCGTCCGCGCTAAACTTAAACGCTGTTTCATCCCCCGCGATAAAGTGGAAATGAGACTGTGGCGTTTATTCTCTAGTTGTATGAGTTCTAAAACTTCATGTAAGCGGTGAGTGCGACGTGGTTCCCGCAGACGATATAACCTAGCGAAATAATCTAAATAATCCCAAACTGTTAAATCTTCATAGAGGGGATAGTCATCGGGTAGGTAGCCAATGTGACGCTTAATTTGAGAGTTACTCCTGTCCAGTCGCAGGCGATCGCCATTAATATAAATCTCACCCGTAGTTGGTTCCTCAGCAGCAGCCAACATTCGGATGAGACTTGTTTTACCAGCACCATTCGGCCCAATTAATCCATAAACTTCACCCTCTGGGATTTCTAAATCAACATCATTAACAGCAACGTGTCGCTCAAATTGCTTAGTTAATCCACAGGTACGAATAGCTAATTCTTTTACCATAGCTGTTACAGTGGGGCTGTTATTGAAATATTAACATATCCTTTGGATACAGCCTTTGTCAGCCTGGTTACAAAAATTCAACTAAACACAAGGTGCTTTTAGTCGCCATCAAGAAAGGGGTAAACCAATCTTCTGTGCTGTGTCTCTGGCCATATCCCACACATCTTGGGATGTCAGACCGCCAGTACCTAGCCAATTACCACTGATACCTGTATAGTCGCGCATGGCTTCAAATACATTACCCTCACTGTGGGGGGCTGGTTTGTGATCCTGAAAGTGATCCTGATCAACTTGCTTGGCCATCATCGGTTCATAGATGTCTGGCGCTAAGGTTTTCTCTAATAACTGCAAATAAACCGCTTGACCAACGACAATTTCTCGCTGTGGTTTATCCACTAACTCCACAATGGCCTCTGCTACCTGTCTAGCTGGGTATACAGGGTTCAGGGCTTTGGTTTGGCGACCAGTATAATTTGCTGCGTGTTGAAAAATTGGTGTATCAATGGAACCTGGTAATACTGTACAGACATGAATATCTTTAGCGTTATCTAAACACAATTCCATCCTTAAGGAGTCGGAAAGACCACGAATAGCATACTTACTAATAGTGTAAGCACTGGTATATGGCTGACCAGTTACACCCACCACCGAAGAAACATTAATTAAGTTCCCGCTACCTTGTTCTCGAAAATACGGTAAAACAGCACGCGCACCGTAAATATAACCAAACAAATTAGTTTCAATTACTTGGCGAAAAACATCTGGCGGTGCTTCTTCAAACCGCGCAAATAAACTGATGGCGGCATTATTCACCCACACATCGATTCTGCCAAAAGAAGAAATCGCACGTTGTGCTAAATCTTGAACTGCTGACTCATGACTAACATCAGTACGCATAACTACAGCAGTTCCGCCAAGGTGTTGGCATTCTTCGGCTACTTCCTGCAAAGCCGTTTCATTTCGTGCTGCTAGCAGCAAGGTAGCACGCTGTTTAGCAAATTCCAGCGCTGTCGCCCGTCCAATCCCAGTTGATGCACCTGTAATGACGATCACTGAATTTTTAATCGCTCGTGGCATATTCTTTTCTCCTGAAGCAATTACTGTTGTCTTGTAGAGAAGCTGAGGGAATTGTATTTTTCTAGCTAGTTATTGGCGAGTTTCTTCTTAAAAATAATCCTACTAAGTTTAGAAAAAATATTTACATTTTTATGACAATCTTCAGATAGATTCTGATCAAATAATCCAGAAGTATTACTATTGATATTGAGAGAATTTTACCTAAAATCAATTGTAAATGGGATTTAATTAAAGTTAGCTGTAAAAATTGGCTGATAAATCCCTATAATCTCAGTAATACAACTACAATCAGCAAAATATTTTCCATTTTTGCAATTAATAGCTGATTGATTGACAATTAATAAATATATCTATAGATATAAAGTCAGCCGATAAAATATGAAAATTTCTGAAATCAATCTAGAGCCATTAGCAGTTTAGTTATAGCGGTTATCAGTTAAGTGAGATACAAAAACCCCACCCCAAACCCCCTCCCCGCAAGCGAGGAGAGGGCTATGATGTACTTCATTGAAGTATATACCGCTATAAGTATTAAATAATCTACCTAAATCTACCTCTAAGTATGTAATCCCTCAGCAGCCAAAAACCCAACCCACAGAGGGATAATCAAAACTCTGCGAACCTTTGCGTGACCTTAGCGCCCCTCTGCGTTTAATTACGGAGCCAACCGCGCCTTACCTTGACGCTGCTTTTCATACCATTGCGCGATCGCCGGGGTCCATTCAACAAAATGAGGCCACATCAATTCACACAACCATTGAATTTCCAGTTGAGCATCCTTTTTATTTCTCATATCACAGAAGTGCATAAACGACCGTAAATTAAAACTGACCACAAAATGCTGACGATAATCAAAAGGTACTTTACCCCTAGCGTGTTCCTCAGACATTCCCCCCTCAAAATCAGCCTTGTAACGCTTGGCTGCTTCCAGACACCATGCTAAATCCGTGGCGCGTTGTTCCGGAGAATAGTAATATTTTTTACCTTGTCTATCGGAGTAATAACCCACCGGACGCAGGTAGAAAACATCTTCAATGTCTTTTTTACCTTCCACTACATCAATAAACTGGTTCCCCGTGTACCTAAAGGATTGTACATCGAATGATACCGCTACCCTGTGTGTACGTGCCTGCTGCATGACACTGTGAGGAAAATAACCACAGTTGAAAACAATCTGCGGATGCTCTAAGCAGTTCCCACAAACAACAACTTTTCTATTTTTTCGCACCAGCAACGCCCCGGTGGAAACCGTCACACAAAAAACATCACCTTGATATGATTCGATGCTTTCAACATAACTACGAGAGCGATTATTTTGAGAGATTTCTACTCTAGGTTCTATACGTTTAGATATATGAACTCTGCCACAAGGTTTGTGGTTTTTGTGTTCTTCCCCTTGATTGGGATTATTGAGACTGTACGAACCGGATTCGCCATTGAGATGTAGAATCGCTTGTAAAAAGTCTAAAACTTGCTCACTTGTAGAATCATAAGACCAAGTGCTGCTTTTTTGAGTGCCATCAGTGACTCGCATCCCTTCTAACAAACAAGCAATCAAATCCGGCGTTAAGTTTAAGTAAGACCAAGGAATAAATTTTTCTTGGTTATGGGTAAAGGTTTGCTGCAACCAAGCCGCTACTTTGGAATCTGTGAGGCTGTATCGGTCATTTGGGTGTTCTTTAATCTCAAACCCCAATCCATAAAGATAGTCAATTTTATTTTGCTTTCTGATCCGAAATCTAGTATGGATACTGGCATTATTGATGCAGCCATCTCCAATAAAAAAACCAGCCAATTTCATTAAATTTTCAGGATCATATCCAGGAGGTAAATCTGGAGGATAGCTGCAACGCTGATCGAATTTGAGACAGGTAGAATTGAGATATTTCCTGGGTTTACCTGCTACATCGGCCGCTGATGCAAAATAATAGTCTGTCCAACTCCCACCTTTTTGGCGATGTGCAACAACCATACGGTGGTCTAGGGTTACGGCCAAACTCAGATTTTGACCTTTTACCTGATAAATTTTGTCGTTGATTGTATGTTTTTGGTAAGCAATGGGAGACTCAAAATGTCCCTGACCAGTTTGAATATTTACAGCGACAACTTCTTCTTGGGGTAACAGGTTGGGAAATTTTACCCACCCTCTGCGCGTCAATACTTCAGTGTCAGGAGTATAGCAGCCATAGTGTCCCCTGTCACCTGCTAAAAGTCGCTTAATAATAATGTCACCGCATTGTGACTCTGTAGGCCATGAGTCGCGCTCATCATAGACAAAGCCATCGCTATAGTCTTGGTGCATCGCAGCATAAACTACTTGCTGCGGGTTTGGTGTTTTGGCAATAACCTCTACTCGGAATCGATGCATGGATCAATTAAACGTCTGTGTTAACTGGATTCACTATGATATCCCTTTAATTAGATTTAGATACTTTACAAATGTTCATATCTTTGTTACACTTGTTTACATAAGATAAAAACCACAAGGAAAAGTATTATGCGTACTAACACACCTATTGTTGACGACCAAGGCTTGATGAACAACTTCGCTATTGAACCAAAGGTTTATGTAGACGAGCAAGGCGATCGCACCGGGTTTACTCCCTACGCCGAATTACTCAACGGTCGTTTAGCAATGATTGGTTTTGTTTCCCTCATCGCCTTAGAAGTATTTACCGGACACGGTATTGTTGGTCTGTTGGCAAACCTATAAAAATTTATAAAATTTAATATCTAACAAGTTTAGAGGCTGGGGATTCCCTGTCTCTAATTTTATTTTTCCCCTTGTTGCTTTAAATAAAGGCTTTAAAATAATCCATAGAAAGTTTGTATCTATCAGCTTTCAAGTCAAACAGTAACTTCCGATCTCAGAGAAATTATCTATGGTTTTAACTGCATCTACCATGTTGCCATTAGGCACACAAGCACCAGATTTTCATCTACCAGAGGTAGTATCTGGAGAAACAATTTCCCTGGCTACTTTTGCTCATAAAAAAGCCTTGTTGGTGATGTTTATTTGTCAGCATTGTCCATTTGTAAAACATATCCAAACAGAATTAGCTCTTTTAGGCAAAGATTACAGTTCTAGTGATTTAGGAATTGTCGCCATTAGCGCTAATGATGCGGAAAAATATCCTGATGATGCGCCAGAGTCTTTAAAAGCAATGGCCATAGAATTAGATTTTCAGTTTCCTTTGTGTTATGACGCAACTCAAGAAACAGCAAAAATTTATACAGCAGCTTGCACACCTGATTTCTTTGTGTTTGACGCAGAACGTCAGTTAGCTTATAGGGGACAATTGGATGATAGTCGTCCCAGTAATGGTCAACCGGTAACAGGTGCAGATTTACGCCGGGCGATCGCCGCAATTTTAGCAAATCAACCCATTACAGAGGAACAAAAGCCCAGTATTGGCTGCAATATCAAATGGAAACCAGGTAACGAACCTAGTTATTTTGGTTAATAGGTATGGGGGATCGGGGATCACTAAAACTCTTACCCAGTCCCCAATCTCACAAAAACTGATTAATGTTGAATTTCTAGGTTAAGGATATAACTTCCCATCTGCACTTTATTTGCCCACAATTCATATTCTACCCGCAAATGCTCTGGCAAATGGTGTCCGGTTAGTGACAGAGTTTTGGTAAAATTGCGTAAACGAATCGGATGATGAGATTGTAATGATTCACTAGGTAGCCAATAACGGCTAATACCATAAACGCCCTGTTCCCAAAAATGGCGATAACTAACCTGATCGTTACCTTGCATAGTCATAATTACCCGATAGGGCGAAATTTCTAGCCACAGAACTCTGGGACTGGTCAAAGGTGGAGGATTACTGTGATTTCCAGCATAAGTCTCTTCTGAATTTAGAGAATTTCCCACTTCACAAGTAATTAGCGGCGGTGCTGTCAACAGTAAATGAAATCTATCTCTATCTTTTTGATACAATGTCCCCGCAGTTTCAACCACAGACCAGAATGGCAAGTCAGTTGAAATAAGTGATAAACATACGGGCTTGCGATGATGGGTCAGCATGAGCGCGATAGGGGCTAAAAGCTATAGAACAAAATCAAATTAACACCAGTATCTTTAATAGTCAGCATCAGCCAATAAATAGTCAAACACCATTAATCTTAACTGAAAATGCTGATTTGGGAGGGAAAATAAATTAAAGTAAAAATGCCTAAAAAATAATAAATTTCAATATTTTTTTAAGTATCTGATGAATCGAAGTCATCCAGAAATACAAAACCCTCAGAGATTAGTGATATTTTGGCAAATTTTGGTGAACAAAAAGCGATAGGATACTAGTGAGGAAATTCTTAGTAATGAATTTCCGGTGTATCCAAAAGCCAGTGTAACCTGATGTCGGCTGCTGTTATAACTGTAGAAACGCAACAAGACTTTTCACATAAGTTAATGATCCAGCGACCCTCTGCTGGACTGTCTTTACATGGTTGTATTCGTGTCCCTGGTGATAAATCTATATCACATCGGGCTTTAATGTTAGGTGCGATCGCCCAAGGTGAAACTGAGATCCAAGGGCTGCTGTTAGGGGAAGATCCCCGCAGCACTGCTAGCTGTTTTCAAGCTATGGGGGCGCAAATTTCGGAACTGAACACCGAATTAGTCACGGTTCAGGGTATTGGTTTGGGACAATTGCAAGAACCTCTGGATGTATTGAATGCTGGTAACTCTGGCACTACCCTGAGATTGATGTTAGGGATTTTAGCATCCCAGCCAGGGCGCTTTTTTACGGTGACAGGAGATAGTTCCTTGCGATCGCGCCCCATGTCTCGTGTAGTTAAACCTTTGCAACAAATGGGCGCAGAAATTTGGGGACGTAAAGGTAATTCCTTAGCACCCTTAGCAATTCAAGGACAAGCCCTCAAACCAACTCATTATCATTCCCCCATCGCCTCTGCTCAAGTAAAATCCTGTATATTACTGGCAGGTTTATTTACAGAAGGGAAAACCACCGTCACAGAACCCGCCCTATCTCGTGACCACAGCGAACGGATGTTACGGGCTTTTGGTGCAGAACTCAGCATTGATCGAGAAACCCACAGCGTCACCATCATCGGAACCGCCCAACTACAAGGTCAAAAAGTGATTGTCCCTGGGGATATCAGTTCCGCAGCTTTTTGGTTAGTCGCTGGCGCAATTGTTCCCAATTCGGAATTGCTAGTGGAAAACGTCGGTGTTAACCCCACCCGTACCGGGATTTTAGAGGCTTTAGAACTCATGGGAGCCGATATTACCCTAGAAAATCAGCGTGAAGTAGCCGGGGAACCAGTAGCAGATATCAGAGTCCGTTCCAGTAGTTTAAAAAGCTGTACCATTGCCGGGGATATTATTCCCAGAATGATTGATGAGATTCCGATTTTAGCAGTAGCCGCAGTGTTTGCCACAGGGACAACTGTGATTCGGGATGCTGAGGAATTGCGAGTTAAAGAAAGCGATCGCATTACCGTGATGGCGCAGCAACTCAATAAAATGGGTGCAAAAGTCAGTGAATTACCCGACGGGATGGAAATTACTGGCGGTACTCCCTTAGTTGGTACAGATGTAGATAGTCATACAGATCATCGTATAGCCATGAGTCTGGCGATCGCATCCCTCGTTGCTACCGGAACCACCACCATTCACCGTGCAGAAGCAGCAGCTATATCCTACCCCGACTTCACCACCACACTGCACAAAGTCTTGAGTACCTGAGTAGTGGACTAACAAGATTAATATCTAAACTCCCCCGTGATTTATGCGGGGGATAGCGTTAATGGTAAATTTATAACTGATGCTGCTGGCCTTTAGAAAACCCTTGAGGAGAAGGTTATTTTTGAAATATGCTGAGTGTATCTACAGGACTTAAGTAATTGATTTTTCGATCTAGCAACCGCCCTGGGAAATGAGAACGACAACAGATAATTTTTCCTGTTTTTGTCAGCCAAAATCCCATAAATAAATTGAAATTGTATATTTGGGATACTTCCTAATCCAACAGCAACTCACAAAAACATAGTGATTTGGCAATTTGGCAGACATAGATTTTTAGTCAGTGATATCTTTATTATTGTGCAAGGGGTGTAGCAGAAGTAGTCTAGATTAATTTAATCTGGGCTACTCCTGCAATTTTATCTATAAAAACTTTTAACTACGGCGATAAAGCCAAAACCCCCACAGGACAACCAGAACCATCTCGCAACCGCAAAACACCAATAATTACAGTAATACCTTTAGCTGGTAAATAGTTTAAATTTGTGAGATTTTCCAAAACAATTCCTTGCTGTGCCAGTACCAAATAATTAATCTCAAAAGTCCCAAATTTTCCAGGATCTACACCATGTGTATCAATCCCTAAACCAGCAATTTTTCGTTCTGCTAACAGAAATTGAGTCACATTATAACTAAATCCAGGAAAATGCATAATTCCTGACTCATCTTGATTAAAAAATCTATCTTTATCTAACCATTTATCTTGCCAGCCAGTATAAAGTAGAACTAAACTACCAGCAGCAATTTTGCCATTTTTTTCCTCCCAAGCCAGAACATCAGTAACAGTTAAAGTGTAATCAGAATTTAGCCTTGCATCTGTGCAGATATCTATAACTACTCCCGGTAATACCAACGACTCAGCCGAGTATTGATCAATTCCCACACCATTCTCATGGAAACTCTTGGGTGCATTAATATGAGTAGCGCTGTGTTCACCTAAGCTGAAACGCCGCAGATAATAACCATCCTCTGGGATATGGGCGACGCTACTAAATTCCACTGGAGGATCACCAGGCCATTGGGGAATATTTGTATCTATAATCTGGCTAAGGTGTATAACTTGTGAGTAAGTTATGGTGTGTTGATTTTTATTCATGTAGGACTCCTATTTGCTTCGCTAGGGAGTGGGGAAATGCTGATATTTTTAGCCCATAGCCCAGACTAACCCCACTCTGAATATTTATGCTAAAAATCACAGCTTTTTTATCCAGAAACTGATAATTATTTCTTGAGGCGCAGAAAGGGGTATAGTTTTTATAGTTAGTTTTTTACTAAAATTTGAAATAGGAGAACTTAAATAATGTCTAGTGAAACAGTTCCTTATGTGCAAGAAAGTGAATTTGATGATGTTTTAACTCAAGAAAAAGTTGTGGTTGTTGATTTTACTGCTACTTGGTGTGGTCCCTGTCGTCTTATCAGTCCCTTGATGGATCAACTTGCGGAAGCATACAAAGGTAGAGTTAAAGTAGTAAAGATAGATGTTGATAATAATAAGCCCATTTTCAAGAAATTTGGTTTGCGTAGCATCCCGGCAGTTTTAATATTTCAAGATGGTAAATTAGCAGAAACTATTGTGGGAGTTTCTCCTTATGAACAGTTTACTGCTGCTGTGGATAAGTTGCTTTAACTGCTTTATGATTAGTGGTTAATAAATTGCTTGAGTGCCAATTAAAATTATCTTAGAAACTAATGATCAATTATCTATAAACAGGTTGTTATTATAGTAATTTAATTGGTTGAAAAATTCATAATTACATTCCCGATTTTTGCCACAGATCGGGAATTTTATTAGATAAAATCTAGATTTTTTATCCTCATAAAACTGCAAAAATCTATTATTCAGACATAATTAGTATGTTAAATATGGCAGTTGAATATGATAAATTTAATAATATTCCTGTTGCCAACATTCGGCAATTGAATAATTATCACAGGCAGTGCATAATGTTTGAGGTGTTGAAATTTATATGACTTACCTAAATTCAAAAGTGATATACATCACAGTAGTGATAAATTTATAAATGATCACCGAATGCCAATAGTGGCACATAATTAAATTCGGTTACATCAGCCCATTAACCTGAAATCATAGTTTTTCGGCGATATGAAACTAAGTCTCTGCATGATTGTCAAAAATGAAGCCGCTACACTACCTAAATGTTTAGACAGTGTGAAAGCTGTGGTAGATGAAATGATCATACTAGATACTGGTTCAAGCGATCGCACGCCTAATATTGCTCAAGAAATGGGTGCGAAAGTCTATCACTTTCAATGGTGTGATGATTTCAGCGCGGCGCGAAATGCAGCACTCAAATATGTGACTGGTGATTGGATTTTGGTATTAGATGCTGATGAAACTCTTACCCCAAATATAGTGCCACAAATCAGGGATGTAATGGAGAATGAAGAATATTTACTAGTTAATTTAGTGCGTCAAGAAGTAGGCGCGGAACAATCTCCTTATTCTTTGGTGTCTCGACTGTTTCGTAACCATCCCCAGATTCACTTTCAACGCCCTTATCATGCTTTGGTAGATGACAGTGTATCCGTAATTTTAAGGCAAGAACCCCATTGGCAAATTGGTTATTTACAAGGGGTGGGTATTTTACATAAAGGATATCAGAAAGCTGCGATCGCGGAAAATAATAAATATTTCAAAGCCCAAACCACAATGGAAGCATTTCTGGCTAATCATCCAGACGATCCTTATGTTTGCAGTAAGTTGGGGGCTTTGTATGTGCAAACTAGTAAACTTACCTCCGGGTTAAAGTTGTTAAAAAATGGTTTAGAGAAAGCGACATCTGTAAATCAGGGCGTAACGCCAGTAGAAAACTATGAAATTTTATATGAACTACATTACCATTTAGGCATTGCCTACAGTCATTTACAAGATACTGCACAAGCTATTGATCATTATCAAGCGGCGATTAAATTCCCTATTTACCCCATACTCAAATTAGGATCATATAATAATTTAGGAAATTTACTCAAAGCATCTGGTGATATTAATGGTGCTAAAATAGCTTATGAAACAGCTTTAAAAATTGACCCTAGTTTTGCTGTAGGGCATTATAACTTAGGCATGATCTTCAAGACTTTGGGTTTATTTACCGATGCGATCGCCTCTTATCAAAAAGCCATTAAATGTAATCCCAACTATGCCCAAGCTTATCAAAATCTGGGAGTAGTACAGCTAAAAGTTGGCAATGTTTCAGGTAGTTTAACAGCTTTTCAAAATGCCATCCTGCTTTACCAACAACAACAATCCCCAGAAGCTGAGAGATTGCGCCAAGGTTTACAGGAAATGGGATTGCTGAAATCCTGAATGCTGAAGATGTACCGGGAATTTTGGAGAAGTTTTGTGATATATATTTTTATACAAACTATTATCAACTCTAGTTAGTCCACACCTCAAGAGGATTACTTTGTGAGACGTGATGCTATTTTTTATAAACTGTTCCAGCGTTCCCCTAGCTTGCTATTTGAATTAATAAATCAGCCACCAACAGCAGCCAGAAATTATCGCTTTGAATCAGTTGAAGTTAAAGAACCAACATTTCGCATTGATGGGGTATTTTTACCACCACCAGATGTAACACCCCAAATTATCTTTTTTGCGGAGGTGCAATTCTAAAAAGATGAGTTATTGTACCATCGGTTTTTTTCAGAATCCCTGTTATATCTGTATCGAAACCCATCTGTTTATGATGATTGGTACGGTGTAATTATTTTCCAGTCTCGCAGTTTAGAACCAGAAAACAAAACTATTCACAGGTCACTACTGGATAGTTTACAAGTACAACGAATTTATTTAGATGAGTTAGGTGATTTTGATCAGCAACCTGTGGGTATTAGTTTGATGCAATTAACCATTGCGTCAGAGAGTCAAATGGTGGAACAGGCGAAACGCTTAATCGAACGGGTGCAACAAGAAGAACAGAGTTTTTTGCCTAAAGATGACATAATAGATGTAATAACAACAATCGCTGTTTATAAGTTTGCCAATTTAAGCCGTGAAGAGGTAGAGGCGATGTTAGGAGTCAATTTAAAAGAAACGAGAATTTATCAAGAAGCCAAAGCTGAGGGTCGAGAACAACTAAAGCTAGAACTTGTACCCCGGATGTTAGCGCGTGGTCTAACAATAGAGGAAGTTTCTCAGTTATTGAGTTTAACCCCCGAACAAGTGAGACTTGCAACAGGGCAAAATTCCGCAGAACAAATGTAGTAAATTTTTCATAACATTACTCGGCTCTAAAAGCTTTAACTTTTTGAGCTTTTTTCGCTGGTTTATCAAGTGGAAAATCGTTTTAAGGCTCTAGAATTTGCCTTAAAGTTAATTCTGTCAGCTACACCTGCTCAACAAGTTATCAATGTCGATGTTGATTAAAGTAGCGATCGCCTGTGCAAAAATCATACTATTTTTCACCGTCTATTTGTTTTATGGCAATCACGAAGATGGGTAAGTTCTTTAGCAACTACTTTCTCCCCGTTGGTGAGCTTATATACAGTATAATAGTTTGAATAAATCAAGATTTAGGTCAATTATTAGCGTATTAGGGAATGAATAAGTTGTGGAACTAAATAGTCAAAATATACACCCGACCTCATCTGATATACCTGAACTACCTCCAGCGTACTGGACAACTACCCGTAGTAAAATACTCTCCTGGCTGAATCAAAATAATAGCTCTCTGGCAAATTTGTATGAAGGTGCAGTTTGCTTAACTTTTGGAATCCCAATTCCTGGTAGATTAAGGTTTATCTCTCATGCTGTTCGTGAAATTCGGAATAGATTGCCTGATTCTATTCCTAAAATAAGTGAAAGACTTGAATATAAAGATGAAGTTGAAAAACTAGCAGATATTTGGGAGAGTAATGGCTTTGCTTTAAATGAAATACCTTCAGATATTAGTATTGATCTTCCAGTATTTAAGGAAATTCAGCAACTTATAAAAAAACATAAAGCTGTAAGAGAAAATAATAAGGAAAGAACGTTCCGATTTTTTGAATTATGTATTTCTGAAAATAAACTTGATCGAAATATATTAGAACCTATAGTTAATCACTACTGGGAAATAACAGAGTGGTTTATGGATCAGACACATGAAACAGATAAAAAAAATTATAACGGTAAACCTAAATTAGAACCTGATGACCTGGAAATTCGTCATCAATTTGAGCAATTTGAGTCATTTCTTTCTCCTCTTGCTCAAGAGTTCTACACGACTGTAGATAAACTTGATGAAATTTTAAAAGAAGATAATCCTAAGCAGATAGAAAAAGTTATAGGATTGCTTATTCACCCGCAGCATTGTACTTACTTTTTCAATCGTCTAGAAAATCCAGAGTGGATTGAGCCGTTAAAGGATAAAGGTTTTTTCCAAAATCCTCCGCAAATTATTGAGGATACTAGTCAAGAAACTTTCAGCTTCCCTATGTGGACTCAGTCTCGCTATCTAGTGCGAATGGCTCAACACAAGCCGAAAGAGGTTCTAGAAATTTCACTACAAATAAAAACCAACAATCCTTGTATTTATGAAGATTTTGTTGATGCTGCACTTCAGATGCCCTCACCAGAAGCAGTGCAATTAGTTCCTAAAGTTAAACTTTGGATAGAATCGCTATACTCATCATCTCTACTTCCAGAGAAAGTTGCTGCTCTTATCTACTTCCAGAGAAAGTTGCTGCTCTTATAGTGTATCTTGCTAAAGGAGGTCATACTAAAAAGGCACTAGAACTGGCTCGAATATTACTCGCTGTTATGCCAGATTCTAGTTTGAATAATGGGGAAAATGCTGATGACAGTTTTTACATTTTCTCGCCTAAACCACGAATACGCTTTGATAACTGGCACTATCAAGAAATCCTAAAAAAATATGTCACGGAATTAGTCACAATATTAGGTGAAAAGGCATGGATTATGCTGGTTTTTCTGCTTCATGATGCGGTTAAGTTCTCTAACCGTAATCCAGAAATTGAAGAACAGAAAAATAGTTCACCTATCTGGGAAGATGGCTCAATTTACTGGCGATATACTATTGAGGATAACGACAGAAACTATACTCTTTCTGATGTTAGACAAATTTTGCTAGAAGTAGTAAGGGATACAGCAAAACAGATATTAGAACAAGACCCAACAAAAATCCAAAACATTGTTCAGAAATTAGAGAAACAACGTTGGCGAATATTTCATCGCATTGCACTTTACCTGATTCGTGAATATAAAGATGCAGACCCCAACTTGCTAGTTGAAAAACTGGTTGATTCTCAGCGATTCAAAAATACTAGTTCTTATGAAGATTATGAATATACACAATTACTTCAAGAGAATTTTGCCCAACTTTCTATAGAGAAACAAGAGCAAATTTTAACTTGGATTGAAAATCCTGAGCTTGACTGGGACTGGCTAGAAGATCAAGCTGAAAAAGCTAAATGGGTAAGACGCTGGCAACAGGAAAAACTCACAATAATAAAAGATAGTCTTTCAACACATTGGACTGAATACTATAAAGATTTAGTTAAGGAATTTGGAAATATTGAACTTTCAGATATTGTTTCTGGAGGTGTAGATGAGGTTAGATTGGTAGGGGTTAATAGTCCCAAGACTGACTCAGAATTAGAATCTATGAGTATTGAGGAGCTAGTTAATTTTCTCAGAACATGGGAGCCAAATTCTAAAGATCCCTTTGAAGAACCATCACGCTCAGGATTAGGATCTGCTTTGGCAAGACTAGCTGAAAAAATTCCTGAACGTTATGCACAGGGAGCCGCTAAATTCAAAGGTCTACACGCAAGATATATATCGAATTTGCTTAGAGGTTTGTGCCAAGCTTTAAATAATCAATCAAGACAACAGCACGAAATAAAAGAGTTTGATTGGATACCTGTTCTAAGTCTTTGCAATTGGTTAGCAGAAAAGTCTGAGGAATTGAAAGAATGTCAGACAATTTATAACGAACCCAACAGCAATTGGCTCGAATCTTTCCGAACAGTGGTAGATTTGCTTGGAGTCGGACTGAGCGCTAATACAACAGCAATTCCGTTTGATTTTCGTAGTCAGGTTTGGAATATCCTCAGAGTTTTAACTCAACATCCAGATCCCACCCCAGAAAAAGAAATACAATACCATAGATCAAATAATACTTATAGTCAAATCGCAATTAATACCGTTCGAGGAGAAGCAATGCACACAGTTGTACGCTATGCCCTCTGGATTCGGCGCTACTTTGAGCAAATACCTGGGAGTGCAGAACAATTAGCGCGCGGTTTTGATGAAATGCCGGAAGTACGGGAGGTACTTGATGAGCATCTTAACCTAGATATAGAGCCATCTTTAGCAATCCGCTCTGTTTATGGTAAATGGTTTCCTTGGCTGGGTTTACTAGATCCGCTATGGGCAAATAAAAGTATAGGAAAAATATTTCCACAGGATGAGAATTGTAGGAATCAGCGACGTGCTGCTTGGGAAAGCTACATTAATTATTCTGGTGTTTATAACAATATATTTGATTTGCTATCTGAAGAATATCTCTATACAGTTGAACAACTTTCCGAAGCCTATATTGATGAACAAAAACTATTGACACACACTGATCAAAGTCTTGCCCGGCACTTAATTACTCTCTACTGGCGTGGGAAGCTGAATTTGGATGAGCCAGGAGGATTACTAACGCGGTTTTTTGAGTTAGCTTCTGATGCGTTGCGTGGCTATGCTCTTGAATTTGTGGGGCAAAGCCTTAAGAACACAGAAAATCAGATAGATCCAAAAATCCTTAATAGCCTCCAATTACTCTGGGAAAAGCGTCTGGAAACAGCGTGTAATTCTCATGAACCTAGTTCCTATGCTACTGAACTTGCTGCTTTTGGCTGGTGGTTCGGTTCAGCAAAATTTGAGGACTCTTGGGCGATCGCACAGATTAAACAAATTCTTGAGCTAGTTGGTAAAGTAGATCCTGACTTTTTGCTGCTGGAACGTCTAGCTGTACTTGCTGATACGATGCCAGAATTAGTCATCGAGTGTCTTGAATTGATGATTAAAAAAGACAAGTCTGGATGGGGTATCTACGGCTGGCGTAATGAAACTAAGACTATCCTGAGTAAAGCTATTCAAAGCAGCAGTTACCAAGCAAGAAAAACTGCTGAAAATATTATCCAAGATTTGGGCAAACGCGGACACTGGGAATATCGGAATTTACTTCCTGATTCTAGTAGTCAATAAACTGCAACAGGGCAAAATACTTCAGAACAAATGTAGCAAATTCGCTATAACCTGTAAATCTGGTTTTTGACCTCACCCCGCATTGACTTTCCTTAAAATCTAGCCCAGGCGATTAGAAATCGCGGCTATACAAACAAAGTCCGCCTGCGCGGACTAACAAAAAATCAATGTTTTTAACCCGCGTAGGCGGGTTTCGCCTGTGTAGCCGCGACTTCTAGTCGCCTGGTGTTCTTGATTAAATCCGCATTCCTAAACAAGCGAACTCACAAATTTCTCTAACCTATCCATCCCTTTGTCAATAGTCGCCATATCAGTGGCGTAAGACAAACGAATGTTTTGATCAGCACCAAAAGCAATTCCCGGAATCACTGCAACTTGGTGTGCTTCCAAGAGGGCGTTACAAAACTCTAGAGACTTCAGACCTGTTTTACTGATATCAGGAAACAGATAAAACGCGCCGTCTGGTTTAGCACAACTCAATCCCGGAATGGCGTTGAGTCGATCTAACATCACTTGTCGCCGTTTAGCGAAAGCCTGACGCATTGTTTCTACACAGTCTTGAGAACTTTCTAAAGCGGCGATCGCACCATATTGAGCAAAGGTACACACATTCGATGTACTATGTCCTTGAATAGTGCTAGCCGCTTTAATAATCTCCACTGGCCCGGCTAAGTAACCCAGTCGCCAACCAGTCATTGAGTAAGCTTTAGCAAACCCATTACTGATTAACGTCCGGTCAAAAATTTCCTTACCCAGAGAACCAATGCTGATATGTGTAGCACCATCGTAGAGAATCTTTTCGTAAATCTCATCAGAAACGACAAAGATATCTGCATCCACTACTACTTGCGCCAGGGCTTTAATTTCCGCCGGCGTGTATACCATCCCGGTGGGATTAGATGGAGAGTTGAGGATAAATAACTTGGTTTTGGGTGTAATTGCTTGACGCAGTTGCTCTGGAGTAATTTTATAATCCGTTGTTGCATCTGTGGTGACAATTACTGGTTTCCCACCCACTAAAGTTACCATTTCCGGGTAACTCAGCCAATAGGGAGCGGGGATAATTACCTCATCACCCGGATCAATGAGGGCTACCATCAAGTTATATAGAGAATGTTTACCGCCATTAGTGACAATGACATTCTCTGATTGATAATCAAGACCGTTATCAGTTTTCAGCTTATGGGCGATCGCTTCCCTTAACTTTGGTTCTCCAGCTGCTGGACCATACTTGGTTTTGCCTGATTCCAAAGCTGTCGCTGCTGCGGCTTTGATGTGCGTTGGAGTATCAAAATCTGGTTCTCCAGCGCTAAAACTACAAACGTCTATTCCTTCAGCCTTCATGGCCTTAGCTTTAGCTGCGATCGCTAAGGTTAAAGAAGGTGTTACCTGACTTACTCGTGCTGCCAGCTTCATGCTTAATTTATTTGGCAATTCTCTCACTTATCTAAGGATATCTCACAATCCCTGCCAAGACTTGTCTTTTTATAATTCCTCAGTCAGTTGAGAAGCCAAACATTTGTACGGCGTAAATCTGACCATTCGCCCCACTTACCACTCCATAACCAAATTTGGTGTATTTTTCCGTCAAGAGAGTGGCGCGGTGTCCATGACTATACATCCAACCCCGTTGAAACTTTTCCGCTTCTCTGTAAGTTAATCCCCAACCTTTGGTTTCACCCTGAACAATATTTTCACCAACTCCCTGAAGTGGGCGACTACTAACTGCAAGGTAGCGTTCGCGCGGACTTTTACCCTCCGGTGAAATATGATCAAAGTATTGCCGTTCCAACATATCCTGTGCATGGAGTTGTGCGGCGAGGGACAATTCCGGATCTTCTTGCAAAGGTGGTAAATTATTCAGAATGCGATCTCGATTTGCCAATTCTAGTGCAAAACTTCTTAACTCCGGTAGCGATCGCACATTTCCAGCATTCCATATTGTTGCTTTTGGCTTGCCTATTTTCCAGTCAGCCCCACCATTCCCATTGTAAAGACCCCCTCCCAAAATGCCATAAGGCGAGAGTTCAGTCCATAAATAGTTAATATCTAATGGATAACCCCGTAATGCCTGATTAATGAATTGGGTAGTCGGGCCAGATGCCAAAAGCACTGTAAACAACAGAATGTATTTCCACCAACTTTTGACGGGGCTTTTTATTTCCATAATTAGAACACCACTGAATTATTCCTGCATCTGCGTAATTTATACATTACGCAAAAATTAGACACTTGTTATATTTATTGCTATTCAACACCATAGCACATTTTTAACAATGCCTTTCAGTAGTTCCTACTATTCGGCTGTTGATCAAATAGTTATTAGTGAGTAGGTCAGCACAATTATTTCATCGTTACAATATTTGGATTTGGCGAAGTTTTACAATACTTTTTTATTCCCTACCCTTAAGGGTACTAATAGTCAGTATGAACAGAGATCAAAGTTCAGAGGGCGTTTGAAAAGTTTTGGGCATATATAATATGGCTACGCTTCGCGTTAGCGATACGCTACTACACAGGCGAAGTCCAGCGACCTGGACTTTTCAAACAACCTCTCAGAAGCCATTATCGATTAGAACCGCCAGTAGTCTCGTCTGGGGTAGAAGTACTACTATCAGACGGATCATTTTTCGTACTTGGCGTGACGGTATCAGGAGAAGTACCGCCTTCGTTTTCTGAAGTAGAAGTATTATTTGTTGGAGTAGTTGGGGTTTCTATCGGGTTAGGGCTTGGCTGACTTGGAGAAGGCGTTTGGGGTGGAATAGTAATATTAATATCCGGTTGGCGAGGTGCAGATGGGGGTGTAACTGGCTCTTGTGGAACAGGTACAAATACAGGTACTTCCTTCGTTCTTTCGATGATCGTCGTTTGTGGTTCAGGAGATGGAGTAGCTGTGGGACTGCTGTCAGTCGGGACAGGAACCAAAACCGGCACAGTATTCTCTTGAACCTCTACCTTATTGCTTTGGTTGAAGTACCAAACTCCACCTACAATCACACTTAGCAGGGAAGTAACAATAATACCTAACAGCAAACCACGAGTAGCATTGTTCTCGTCACGTGCGGCTAAATTGTTTTCAGTGGTTCTTGTCCGGCGGGTGTGAGTATTACCATTAATATCAGTGTAAGATTCTTGCTTGACTTCACTATTTACGCTTTCGTGTTCATTGGGAATAGACATAACTGTTAACTTCACTCCTGAATCCAATATTGAAAAACTAACGCTTTGTCAGAGGATGTTTAAAATAGTCCTCTGGTCGGTAGAAAAACCTGCTCAATTCCCTTAAAAAAGCACTTTGATTCCAGCCCCCACCCTGTATAAGAAGGCTATGGGGATTAAGAAGTGCTTAAATTCACAGCCTAAAACATACCACAATAACAAGATTCTTTGATCAAAAAATGTATGTTGCTGAGAAATATTCAGTTTGATTTACTACCTACTTGCTGGTGATCCTTACAATAACCTTTGTAATCAGACAAGTGGCTCTATCTCTAGAGAGTTACTATTTCATCTAAAGAAAGAGGTATTGAATTGAGAGGGAGTATTATTGTCTACCTTCCCCATTGGTAATTCTTACTATAAGACAATTACTCAAAAATAAATGTATAAAATTATTAGCTAAATTCTAAATTATGTAAAATATTTAACGATGTAGCACTACGCATACACGTTAGAACATGAACCTATCCCACTAATACCAGAAATATGATAATCTGCTGTTGATAACAGAAGAGTTTGTCACAGTATGACTGGTCGATTTGTTCGCGAAGCGTTCCGCAGGAAAGGATTAAGCGACTTGGAATGGAAGTTGTTTGAAGATATATTCCCGAAGGAACCAGAAAAACGCGACCGAGGAATGCCTCATGCGCCATATCGTTATATACTCAACACCTTGATGTATATATTGATAACAGGATGCCGTTGGTGCGATACTCCAAAAGGAGAAATCTGGGCATCCAAAAGTTCCGCACACAGGTGGTTAAAGCGTTGGGGAAGTGATGGAACGTTAGAAAATTTACAAGCCAGAATATTGGGGATAGCAGAAGAAAGAGGATTAATAGACTGGAGTTATGGCGCGGTTGACGGGTCTTTTTCCCCCTGGCAAAGGTGGCGGTGAGGATGTTGCGTATGGTCATAAAGGTAAAGGGATTTTGATACATACCTTAACTGACGGTAATGGTATGCCATTAGCGAACCGCACCACAGCAGCCAATGGGAGTGAACGAGAACAGGTTATACCGCTTCTTGACAGTATCAAAGTCAAGACCAATAAATCAGGTAGACCCCGCAAACGAGTCAAAGTGCTGGCTGCTGACAAAGGCTACGATTCAAGGGAAAAACGTGCAGTTTTGCGCCAACGTGGTATCAGGCCACAATTCCCCAAGCGAGTTCGGAAGACCAAGAAAAATCGGGGTAGACCAATTAAAATTTCCGTGCCACGTTTTCAACAAGAGCGTTGTTTCGCATGGTTTCAACGAAAATATCGCAGACTCGTTGTTAGGTGGGAAAGAATTTCTGCCTGCTTTACAGCGTTTCCGGCTGTTATGAGGTACAGTAGCAGCAATTAGCAAACCAGTT
>NZ_CAWUOL010000009.1:0-82344 GCF_963923915.1 Nodularia chucula CCY0103
TCTCCTCTTAACATTGCTTTATACATTTAGGTTTTGCCTCGCCCACCTACTTAGTCAATTTAATAATTTCTACTAAATTAGTATCCTTAGCTGATTTTACTAATTTCAAAAGCAATTTTAAAACATCTTCCGCTTGATCAGGATGTCCCTCTACGAAATCAATAATATTTAGGAATGCTAATTTTAGAGACTTAGGACTTATATTTCCTTCATAATTTAACGTATAGGGGTAAGGTTGTTCTAAAGAACGAGTTAACCATCCACTTTCAGCCATTGCGGGTAAACCTAACTCTGTTAATGTAGGAGTAATATATTTTGTATCTATAGTTCTTCCGGAAAAACCACCTGTTAGATCAACTTGGTGATATCTAATGTCTTGAGATGGATATAAAACCTTATGTACTAAAAGAGTAACTAGTACCGTATAAACGGCTTTTCTAGTAAAGCATTTTTTACTAATTTCCAGAACATAGTCTTGATATTTTTGTGGTAATTGAGTCTGATTGCTCTCTAATTCAGATATGCTTTGATAAATCTGAATAAGTTTTTCCTTATGATTCATTGTTAATGATATTTTTGTTTTAATTCCTGGCTGTAAAGAACAATTTTTATGAAATTTTAATATTTCTAAGTCGCTCTCTTCAGGTAAAAGAATTTGTTTTTTAATTTGATTTGCGAGTTCATAAATTAGCGGTATACAGACAGAATTACCTATTTGTTTATAGCATTCGGCTAAATTGCTATGGGTTTTAAAGTTATCAGGAAAACCCATGATTTTATAGCATTCCCTAAGTGTTAATTTTCTCACTGCATTTTCTTCTGGTATGTAAATAAAAAATCTTCCTGAAGTCTCTTGAGAAGGTATAGTTGGATGTACTCCTTCGATAGAATAAATTCTATTTGGTTGATGATGAACTCGTGATAGATGTTCTGTATTTGGTCTAACACCTGTTTTCCAAATACTTTTATTGCGATATCCTACAAAAATCAACCCCGATTGTTGTTCTTTAGGATTATCTATCATTGTATATTCTTCAGGATTAAGGTATTCAAATTTTCCTGAACTACACAAAAATTCTTTCAATTTAGGAAATCTGTCCGATTTTTTCAGACTCTGAAAATTAAATTTTCTGCTTTTTGTGGCAACAAATATGACTCGTTCTCTATTTTGTGGTAGTCCGAAATCTCTAGAGTTAACTATTTCGTAGTTAACTATGTAACCCATATCTTCTAAAGAATAAAGTATTACTTCTAATGTTCTACCTTGATCATGATGTAATATATGCTTAACGTTTTCTAGGACAACTACAGGAGGATGTATATGTTCAATAATTTCACAAATATGAAAGAATAAAGTCCCTCTAGTGTCATGAAAACCTTTTCTATGTCCGCAAATACTAAAAGGTTGACAAGGAAAGCCAGCCGTTAAAACATCAAAATAAGGTAAATTTTCTAAATCAATTTTTCTGATATCAGATTCTGGCTTGTCTCCGAAATTATTCAAGTAAACCTGTTGACACGCCTGATCAATTTCGCAAGAAAATACACACTGATATTCAGCTTGTTCAAAGGCTAATCTAAAACCTCCAATCCCAGCAAATAAATCAGCAAACTTTAATTTTAATTCCTCCATAAAAGTTAATTATTAAAATATTATTGAAATAGTTAGGTTATACATCATACCAAAGTTTAATCGTTTTTTATCTGTTTTTCAGTCAACTAAAAATTTTCCGTCTTGCCTATGTAAATACTAAAAGATATATGTAAAATATATAACAAATAATAACTGAGCGAAATATTTTTAAACATAGGATTCCTATTTGATTTCTGTAGGCGTAGCCTGGGCTTTGTGCTTACAACTCAAAAAGCTGTTTCCCACTTGCTACTCCCCACTCCCACCTACGCAAGTAAGTTTAAAAATCAAAGCGGATTACTATATTTAATTATTAACTAAATCTTAAAATAAGAATTTTGTTACCAGCGATACAGTATTTTTTTACTATTACTTTTTCAATACAATAACGCCTTTCAAAATTACCTGACATGACCATTAAATCTACTTATCTCAAGACATTAGTGACAGGGATCACTGCAATTCTAAGATATCTGTAGAGGTGGCATTAATTTATATATCTCAGGTAAGATGGTAAATTCAGTTAAAAATGACGATAATATATACATCATAAAAAAATGCAAATCTAAAATTTTCTTTAAATCAGCCACTATTAAGGCTTTTAGTTAAGTTCAAAAAATAAAATTTTCTGCTGATTTAGTCGAGTGAAAGACCATAAAACCAGGGATTTTAAAATGAATACAGTCCAAAAAGTTCACTGTCCTAATTGTGGTAGTGATGCGGAACGTCACTATATTTCTGACAGCAAATTAACTCGGACACAATGCCCAAGTTGCGATTACTTAATGATTAGTTGTACTGAGACTGGTAAGGTGATTGAGGCTTATGCACCAGGGATTAGTGCTAAAAAACAATTGAGTGCGAAGATAAAGTAGTCACTTATTTACTGGCGCGGAGTTGTCCACAAGCAGCATCAGCTTCTAAACCACGAGAATAACGCACACTGACGGCAGTTTTTTGTTGTTTGAGAATGTTAACAAAGGCTTGAATGCGATCGCTAGTAGGGCGCTTGTAGTCAACTTCGTGAATGGGATTGTAGGGAATCAAATTGACGTGGCTTTGAAATCCTCTAAGACATTTTGCTAGTTGCATTGCGTGATGTGGTAAATCGTTAAACCCAGCTAACAGCACATATTCAAAAGATATGCGTCGTCTGGTGATTTCCACATATTCCCGACATTCATGTAGCAAGTCTTCTAGAGGATAAGGACGGGCGCTGGGAATAAGTTGTTCTCTCAGTTCTTGGTTAGGTGCGTGCAGACTTACGGCTAGAGTGACTTGTAAATTGTACTTGGCAAATTGACGAATGCGATCGCGGATACCCACTGTAGAAACAGTCAGTGATCGCTGTCCAATCCCCACATCTTGATTTAAAGATGTTAAGGATGCTAAAACATTATCAGTATTCAATAATGGTTCCCCCATACCCATAAATACCACATGGCTCACCCGTTGCTGAAAATCTTCCTGCACAGTCAACACTTGATCCACAATTTCATGGGTTGCTAAATTTCGCGTGTAACCACCCTTACCAGTAGCGCAGAAATCACAAGCCATGGGACAACCCACCTGAGTAGACACACAAACTGTGAGGCGCTTTGCAGTGGGAATACCTACAGTTTCAATAATTTGACCATCTGCCAATTTGAGGAGATATTTAATTGTGCCATCAGGCGCAACAGCCCGATGATGTATAGTTGAACGTCCAATGGGAACCTCTGCAATTGCAGCCCGCCATTCTTTAGGAAATACAGAAATATCAGTTAGCGATCGCACACCCTTGTGATAAATCCAATCGTGTAGCTGTTTACCCCTATAAGCCGGTTGTCCCTGCTGCTGTACCCACAGGCTTAAATCTGCAACCGAAGCGCCAAGGAGGGGAGGAGTGATTTCTGATTTTAAAGCAAGAGGTGTGGCAGACATAAATAATCAAAAGTTGATGCTAAACCTCTATGCTACAACCTTCAACCGCATTTTAGTTTAAAAATTCTTGGCGTTCTCCGCGTCTTGGCGGTATGCGCTACGCGCACGCTACGCGAACGATAAAAAAAATCAAGACTGGAGAAACTTCCTCACCTGATATTCCCCTGACCCCACTATCGGATAGGATTTTCCCATTGCTTGGGTGAACTTTTCGTCAATTAACTGTAAATCTGCTAAAGGTATAGCTTGCCACTGCTCTTTAGTAGCCCAACGAACAATTAAAATCAGTTCTGTGGCATCATTTGGGTTAATCCAAACTTCCTTACCCAAAAATCCCGGATACCCAGCCAAAGCTGTTGTCCAGATTTCTGCATCCTTCTGGATATAAAATTCTCGCTCATCTGGAGCCACCTGAAATTTGAGTAATTCTATAACCACACTTGTTAATTTCTCCCCTGTCTTTCTGAATTTGCCAAAATAGAGATGTAGGCTAAATTAACCCCTTTTCCAGGATAGCTTGATTTTATACACTTACGAGCCAAGGTCAGCTAGTGGAAAATAATTAAAGAGGAAGGGACTATGGATAATAACAATTGGTTGCAACAGTTAATGATGCTGGGTATTGGTACAACGTCTTTAGTAGCTGAAAAAATGCGGCAAGTCAGCGATGACTTGGTTAAGGATGGTAAACTCGACCCTGAGCAAGCAAAAGCCGTCATGGATGACGTTGTAGAGCAATTAAAGTCTGAGCAGGGAAACTGGGAAGAACAAATGCAACGACAAATGCGAAATATGATGCAGGATTTAGGTGTGGCGCGTCAATCTGAAGTGGATGAATTACGCGGCAGAATTGACCGTTTAGAGCGTCAAGTGCGTGATTTGGAGAATAAACTGTGGCGTTAAAATGTCGTTTCTGATTTACACTATTTGTGTCCTGTAGGTAATTTCAAAAAATTTGAGATTGCCTGATTTAAGGAGGGATAATTTTGAAATCTATTTTTCTCAGCGTGGCTTTCATGCTGTTCTGTGTTGTAGTTTTGGTAGTTGCACAAGTTGGGAATAATATCAACTCTGCTGTTGCTGCCAATTTAACCACAAATACACCAGCAGCTATAAATGTCACCGAAAACCAAACCTTGATTGCGAGCAATACTATGTCTGATGATAACGTCGTAACCACTCCGTCTGGACTGAAATATATTGAACTAAAAGAAGGAACTGGGGCGACTCCTGAACCTGGACAAACTGTTGTAGTTCACTACACAGGTACTTTAGAAAATGGTACTAAGTTTGATAGTTCCCGCGATCGCAAGACTCCCTTTGAGTTTACAATCGGTATCGGACAAGTGATTAAAGGTTGGGACGAAGGTCTCAGCACCATGAAAGTCGGCGGTAGTCGTCAGTTAATCATTCCCTCAGAATTGGGTTATGGTTCCCGTGGTGCTGGTGGTGTGATTCCACCCAATGCTACTTTGCTATTTGACGTTGAATTAATAGACGTTAAGTAGGCAATAGGGGCAGGGGACAGGGGGGAGAAGAGGCAGAAAAGTCCCCAGTACCCAGTCCCCAGTCCCCAGCTATTAATAATTTCCCTGATTTGCTAGGTTTTTAAACTTGGTATACTGGGGGTCAAATAAAAGTTTTACAGTACCTGTAGGACCGTTGCGGTGTTTAGCAATGATGATTTCTGCAATGCCCCGGTCAGGACTGTCAGGATTATAATAGTCATCACGATATAACATGACTACTAAATCTGCGTCTTGTTCAATACTGCCGCTTTCTCTCAAATCGGACAACATGGGGCGCTTGTTAGTCCGTGCTTCCACCCCCCGACTTAATTGAGATAAGGCAATGACTGGTACGGATAATTCCCGCGCTAAACCTTTGAGAGAACGGGTAATTCTGGATAATTCTTGCACTCGGTTATCTCCTGCACCTTCCATTAATTGCAGGTAATCTATCACGATTAATCCCAGTTCCATACCTTGTTCTGCTTGCAGTCTTCTGGCTTGACTCCGCATTTGGGTAACGGTAATATTGGCGGTATCATCAATAAAAATTGGCATCTCTGACAGCATACCAATGGCACGGCTTAAAGGTTCCCATTGGGTTTGACTAATGCGCCCACTCCGCAAATAACCGCTTTCAATTCCGGCTTCACTAGCTAAGAGTCTCTGCACTAGCTGTTCTTTAGACATTTCTAAGCTGAAAAAGGCAATGGGTAATTTATATCCAGCCGCTATGTTGTGCGCTAAATTTAAACAAAATGCTGTTTTTCCCATTGATGGTCTCCCGGCGATGATAATTAAATCGGAACGCTGGAAACCACTGGTTAAGGAGTCTAAGTCATAGAAGCCGCAGGGAATACCGGGAAGGGCGATACCTTGATGACGGGTTTCAATATCTTGAAAGGTGTTAATCAGGGTATCGGAAATGTGGGTTAAACCTGATTGGGGACGTTCTTGAGTTACACCAAAAACCTTCTGTTCGGCTTCATCTAAAACTATGGGTAATTCTTTTTCTGTCTCGTAACCCAGATGGACAATTTCGTTACCAGCTTTAATTAAATGCCGCCGGAGGTATTTTTCCATAACTAACCCGGCTAAGGCATCAATGTTGACAGCTGACACTGTGCGGTCTACGAGGGTGGCTAATTTGTTTCGCCCCCCAATTCGGGCTAACATATCGTTATCGGCTAACCAACTGGTGATGGAAAGTAAGTCTGTGGGTTTCCCTTGGGCGTGCAGACGGAGGGCGGCTTGATAAATCTCTTTGTGAGCGCTAATATAAAATGCTACTGGTAAGAGGCGATCGCTAACTCGCCCTATGGCTTCTGGATCTAGTAAAATTCCCCCCAAAATCGCTTCTTCTGCTTCAATATTTTGGGGAGGGAGGCGATCGCTACCATCCCCTTGAAAACTTAATTCTTCAGACATAAGCCATTTTAATTGCGATATTTTCGCTTTTAGCTTCTAGTTGCTTCCCCAGTCCTTGACAAAAAAACTACTGAGTGCATATCAGAGCAGCACTCAGATGTTCTCATAGTTAGCTGGCTACAACTTCAATGTTGATTTGAGCCGTTACGTCAGAATGTAGCTTCACTTCCGCTTGGTAAGTTCCCAGATGGTTAATATCAGGAATAGTAATTCCACGACGGTCAATTTCTTGACTGGTAGCTGCTTGAATTGCATCTACTACATCTTGAGTTGTGACTGTACCAAAAATTGCTTCGTTCTCACCCAGGGGTTTAGCAATTTGCAAGTTACCAATTTTTTCTAAAGCGGCTTTTTGCTCTAAGGCTTGTTGACGCAGTTCTAATTGGCGTTGACGCTCTTTCTCACGACGGCGTTCTACTTGCTTAAGAATACCGGGAGTAGCGCGAGTTGCCAAGCTCTGGGGAATGAGATAATTACGAGCATAGCCGGGAGCTACGTCTACTAGGTCGCCAGATTTTCCCAGCTTGCTCACATCTTGATTTAATACTAACTGTACACGTTTCGCCATCGGTTTCGTTTTTTCCTGTAAAATCTGATTAACTTTGGTTTCAGCAGCATAGCTAAAGCCTACAGATCCTAGCGAATCGTAGGGTGCGATCGCAACTATTTTGCTGTCAAAAAATGGAAATGCCATTCCCACCAGGCTCAAAAGTAAGTTAAAATGCCTTTTTTAATTGCCGAATTTGATGCTTAACTTCATCCCAAGCCACTTGCATCTGACTTTTTTCTACAGGTGCAGGGATATTAGCCACAGGTAAGGCTGGATTCAAATGACGGTAATATTCCCAAGTATCCCAGTAAGGACAACCAGGTTGAATGCGAATCCCCGCCCAGTGCAGATATTGTAGAGGTTGATTGACTTTGGGATCAAATACCATCTGAGCTTCAGCCTGAAAATGGCCACTTCCCGCCCAATTTCCTGGTGCTTTACCCTCCCTGTTCACAATATTAAAACGCCGGGGAATCCGCTTCAGCAACATATAGTTGATAATTGGTTGGTCAGAAGTCTTTTCCGAAAAGTCAAAATATTCTGGATGTGCAGCACACTCGGCAAAAATTGCATATAAATCATTCTCAGAGACTAAATTTTTCTTAGAACCCCAAAAACCACCATTGAAAATATCTTTAACTTCTGCTTCTGTAAATACGTTCTCTGTTAATACCTGGGGACTAAAGACATTTTTAATTCCCCCCAAATGTTGATAGTCACAAGAGATAAAATCTGTGGTTGCTAGATAGTTGAGATTATCAATAATCTTTTCAAACACCACGATATCTGTGTCAATATACAAAAACTCATCAAAAGGCCCAAACCAACAAGCCTGCTTGCGGAATTGATTGGGACGAGCAAAAAATTGACCCCCAAAGGTTTCATGTAAATTCTGGGAAAGTCGCTGAATAAATTCTAAGTCTTCGTAAACTGTGACTCCGTAATATTTATTCAGAGTCTCGGCGATATTGTGATAATTTTCATCATAAGGAATCATCACAATGGGTGTATCTGCATCATATAATCTGATACTATTGAGTAATGCGATCGCCTGATCCGTCACCCTATCATTCGCAATAATATAAATTCCCCGAATCATGTTATTTACCTCTAGCTGTTAATCCTAACTTGCGGAAAATGCGCTTCCCGATACTGGGAGGAGCGTTGTATGCTTTGGCTTTTGTTGTAAAATTTGGTCGCTGGTCTGGTTCATGCAAATAGCGATAATGCAAGAAAATATCTCTGTAAGGAAAATCAATATTTTCTCCCGCACAAACTCTATTAAATAGTTTAGAAGATAAACCAATATAATGGAGATAAGTCAGTTTATTGCCCCGATCATAGAGAATGTAATTGATATTTTCAAAATGGTCAGAAGTTACAGAACAACCAGTTGATTGATCAACAGGTAAATTGCGGGCAAAGTTATAAATAGATGTATTGCTTTTCATCCTCAGATAGTTAAGCACAGATTGATTGGGAGCAGCCATATATAACACATCTGCATCTCCCTCTCTTAATTGAGATAGCAACCACTCTCTTTGTGCTGGGGGAAATAAGCCTTTTTTAGCAGCGTAAAAACCAGAGCAAAAAATTTCTGACTCGATGCGTTCTTGACTAAATATTTCTAAAAGTCTGGGAGACGATAAATTATATATATGGGCAGGGTCTTTGTATTGAAAATCGTAGACGACAAAATCATAATCATCTAACTGCTGGAAAACAAAATCTAGCGGCTGCATTACCAATGTATCAGCATCCAGATAAATGAATTTATCAAATTCACTTCTGGAATCAAAGGCACAATAACGGCGATTTTCTCCCACTCGGTAAAACTTGGGAATCCCTTTTTCTTGCCAAACTTGAATAGCAGTTTTATGTGATTTCCAGACATCATAAGAAAATTCTTCCCACTCAGCAAAAATTGCCGGATCTTCTAAGAGGGTGACATTTTTCCGAGATGCTACTTCGGCGCGAACCTTTTCTAGTTGGTCGTTATAAGCAATCACACACACGGGTACATCCTGTCCAGCATTGGCTTCTATGCTATTTAGTAACGCCACAAGTTGGTGATATACATAATCATTAGCCAGTGTATAGATACCATTTTTCATAGTTTTACCTGTTATTTTCTACAAAATTTGAGAGCCAATTAAGTAGGTTTAATTTGTGCAGAATTACCTGTCGAGCTTCGGCGATCGCATCTTTAGCAGCATACCAAGCATCAGGATTTGCAGTCACTTCTTGAATGTAGGCTATACCTTTTTCATCCAGACTGGGTAATCTTAAAAAACTTCCAGGGGGTAATAATTTATCCGCAGCCGAACCACCATAGTAAATTGGCAAACACCATGCTAACAAAGCGTCCCAAAGTTTCTCACTCACATACCAATTGTTATCAGCATAGTTTTCAATTGCCAGGTTATAATAATAAGGAGCCATGCCGTGCCATTTATTCCCTAATTCTCCTGAATCATGCGCCCAGATGGGTAAATCTCGCCCATATAAATCAAATTTAATGCTGCTATTTTGTAAGGATTCTAAAAATTGTAATCTTTGCCGATGATTAGCTGTACGATTAATCCCAGAGGTAATCCAACTACAAGGAGAAATTTTTTTAGGCGGTGGCATTTCGTTTAATTCCCGAAAGGAATTACCGTGATACCATATAGCAGGCATATAGTCGGGATGAGGCGCAAAATCATCAGGGCCGGAAATATAGCCGCAATACTTTTGAGCTTCTTGATATGATCTTTGATGCTTTTTTACAACTTCATCTAGTGGTGGTTCCCGCAATAAATAAATTATCTGTTCTTTGCTGACTCCTTTGAGTAAAGAATGAATATTTAATTCAGTTTTTGGTTGTGGATGACGAAAACGCCGTAACCAAGATTTTGGCTGGGGTGGTTTAGGAAAGTTAAACTGATACATCAGCAGAAAATCTGGTTTTGATGCTAAAGCCTGCATTTGGATATTTCCCCAGATTCCCAATTGATGGGGGGTTTGTTGCCATAGCCAATCTGCTTTATTATTGAGATTGCGATAACTGCTAATCATGCCAACTGTTTTTATAGTCATCTTCGTTAATAGGTTGAATAATTCCGTTTTTTCGTGGTTATTATAATTAATAACTAAATTTAATTGCGATATGCACCTTTGCGATTTAGCAGTTTTGCGGGGCTAAATATTTGATCGGTTTATCAAAGTTAACTAAGGCTTCAATTAAATATCTAGCAGATTGATAAGAGTCAATAATTAATTTACTTTGTTGAGGACTGATTGGTTTTAAGGTATCATCTAATTGGGCAATTACGCCGAGTATGGCGTTGAGATGCTGGCGAGCTTCTGCGGCAATTTCTGTAAAATGAGAGTCGGAATACATAGTATTTTTATATTTACTAGGAGATTCTTGTTTTTTCCAGTAAATAATATCTTCTAAAATATCGATAGTTGTCATGGTTTTAGAAGTGAATTTATAGGATTTGTTGAGTAGGTCTTGCTGTTCTTCATAGTTAGCTACCATACCGTCAATTAATAGGTTTAAAAACCCAATCATGGCATTAACTCGTGTACGCAGTTCTTCGGAAATCCGGGTGAAGTTTTGGTTGCTTGGGGTGGATGTTTCGGTGCGATCGCTAAATTGCATGGCGTACAGATGTGAGTAGTAACCACCTTTGCGTAACAGTTGTTGATGGGTTCCTACTTCTACTACACGCCCCTGTTCTAAAACAGCAATTTGATCAGCTTGTTGGACTGTAGAAAGGCGGTGAGCAATGACTAAGGTGGTGCGACTACGACTGAGATCATCAAGTGCTTCTTGTACTAAGCGTTCAGAAACTGTATCCAAGGCGCTGGTGGCTTCATCTAAAATCAGAATTTCGGGATTTTGCAGTAAAGCGCGGGCGATCGCTAATCTTTGTCTTTGTCCCCCAGATAACATGACACCGCGATCGCCAATCAGAGTGTCAAATTCTTGAGGCAATTTGCTGATAAACTCGTAAGCATTAGCCCGTTTTGCAGCTGTGATAATTTCATCCAAGCTGGCTGAGGGTCTTCCATAGGCGATGTTATTCCCTACTGTGTCATTAAATAAAAAGGTATCTTGACTGACAATACCCATTTTCTTCCGCAGAGATATGAGATCAAACTCCCGGATATCTTTACCATCGATGGTAATACTACCAGATACCGGGTCATAAAATCTCGGTAAAAGGTCTGCTAATGTTGATTTACCAGCACCTGAACCCCCTACCAAAGCTAAAGTACCGCCACGGGGTAAAAATAAATTGACATCTTTAATTACTAGCTTGTCATGGCCAGGGTAGGCAAAGGAAAGAGATTGAAAATGTATTCCCTCTCGTAATTCTGTGTAAGGAATCTTGCCTTTTTTCATTAAAGGCTTATTATTGCGATTTAAAAAATCCGTGACAATGGTAACACTGCTGGAGTTATTAGCAAAGCTGCTGCGAATACCGTTTAACTGCGAAATCAATGGTAGCAATCGCAGTAACACTAATAAATATGTTAAGAGTACGGCGGAAAGATTAGAAATTTGTTCAGAAAAGAAAGTTCTACTTAAAAATATAATTAGTAGTAAAGCAATAATTCCCATTACCTCACTCAGAGGTGCGATCGCTTGAGCATTGACTTGAGATTCAAAATCAGCAGCTTCACGATCACGGATAAGTTTTTTAATTCTTAAATATTCTCTGTTTTCATTTCCCGTAGCTTTTACTAATCGAATACCATTTAGGGTTTCTAGCACAGCAATTGAATAAGCCTTAGACATTTCACTCAGCTGCTTCCCAAACTTCTTAGAGCGGTAAATAGCATACTGATTTACTAGGGTGACAAAAGCTAATAAAAATGTCGAAGCAATTGTTAATTCCCAAGAAATTGATAGCAAAATCACCACAAAAACTAAAATAGTTATACCTAAAATAATTAATTTTATAGTATTACTGATCGCAGTTGCTGCCCTACCAGTTTCTGCACCAAGGCTATTGATTAAATCACCAATTTTCATTTTGGCATAATAATCTATATCCACCTCTAGTAATAATTTTACTCCCATTTCCCGGATATCTGATATTAAAATTTTAGTTAAATAACTTGAGGATAAAGCACTAGTATAAGTAGCTATATTTTTTAAAATTATTGTTAATAAAATTGCCCCAGACATTACCAGTACGCGGTAATTTTCTGAAATATTATCAAAGGGAGTAATAATAATTTGGAGAATGGGAGGAGCATTAGTTAAATCTACATCTTGCCCAACAATTCTTAAAATTACTGGCACAATTAGCGCTGTACTAACTCCATTAAATAAAGCTCCCGAAAATCCCAAAAATATCGTCAGTACAATCCAACCTGGATAGGGCTTGGCAAACCTGAGTAGTAATTTACTGCTAGACATTAGTTATATATATCACAATTTAGTTATTATTCATGTAATTTATCAACTTATGGTATATTTTGCAATAACACATTTATACGCATAAATACCATATTCTCTTTACTTTATAAATTAAGTAATCCCCTAAATAAAGGTAATGATATTTTAAAATTTTACATAGTGACACCGCAACTTTATGGCAGCTTTAAAATTCCTCAAATAAATCTTTATAACTGGGAAATTAGCGCCTTGAGGCTAGAAGCCATCGCCTCTGTACTATATTTCTCCACACATCTGCCCCTAGCTCTTTTACCACGCTGATTTGCTAAGTCTAAATTTTCAAATATCAATTGAATTTTTTCTGCAATTTGTTCCGGAGAACTAGGTTGAACTAAATAACCAGTGTCTCCTAAAATTTCGGGAATATCTCCCACCATAGTAGATAGTACAGGTTTAGCCATTGCCATGCCATCTGACAGCTTGAGAGGAAACTGGGCGCGAGCCGTCAGCGTATCTCGCTGAGGAACAACTATAATATGAGCAGCAGCTAATACATGAGGCATCATTTCTATAGGAGACTTTGGTAATTTAATGATCCAACGTCCCCACTTTTCCCTTAGTTGCTCATCATAATTATCATAAGGGCTACCACCCACAATTACTAATTTTAAATCTGGTTGATTCAACTGTTCTAAAGCTATTAAAACATCTTCAACCCCTTTATGTGGTCTGGGTGCGCCAGGAAACATTAAAATTCTCCACTCAGACAGACCATAATATTCTCTACTCACCTCTGAATCATATTTATTCGGGTCAAACATGGCCGTATCTTTGCCATTGGGGACATAAACACCGCCAAAACGTTGTTGGAGAAACTGAGTATCTATGGTGATAGCATTAGCACGAGATACTATATTTTCTATCCACTTGATATAAAGGGGATGGTCAGGAAATTTCAGCGCCCCATTTTTTTTAAAGATATCTCTATATAATTGTTTGGGATTTGGTGCATACTTCCATTCATCACCACCATACCAACTCATTTCCCAGTCATCCATATCTAAAATTAAGGGACGACTACTGGTAAATTTTTTAATTAAAGATATGCCAAAACTGGTCGGTTTGGGTTTAATTGCATAAATAATATCGCCATCCAGTTGCTTTAATAATTTCTGGGATGAAATTAAAAACTCAGGATAATTTTTACCTGGAATAGAAATAACGGACATATTAGCAGGAGGAATTGCATAAAGCTCCTTACCAAATAAAAATCCTATAACCTCTACTTGATAATTTAGTTTTTCTAGAACTTGTCCCAAGAGAAATGCGCGTATAGCACCTCCCCCAGCTAAATCACTCACTACTAAGGAAACTTTGGTTTTCATGATACCTGAATATTTTATTAATTATTTCCAGCAAAATTCAGAATTTGTGAAAACATAGCTATGATTTTTTTCGACCTTGGCCCACGATATTTTTCATAGAGGATAAAATTGGGAATAATCAATCTGATTTGATAAATAATTTTCCACAATAACATGGATTTGATAGAAATTCTAGGATGGAATAAGGTTATAGGGTAAGGAAGAATTTTCACTAATCTGTAAAAGTTTTTGTCATCTTTTTCTTTCAGAGCTTCTTTGATGAAATAATCAATTCCCTGTTGAGAAAATGCCAGCAGGTTGATATTTTTAGTAGTTAGATTTTCATAGAATTTGGTGTAATGAATTTTCATTGCTGACCAATTATTGGTTGTATTGCTCTGATGTTTTGTATAAAATGTCCCGACTATGGGAGTATAAATAAAATCTACGCCTGCCAGTAGTAAATTTAACATAAAATCTCTATCTTCCAAAGCTTTGAGACTTTCATCAAATCTTTGGTTCTGGACAACGCTTTTATGCATAAGTAAATGGATTAAGGGAAATGGTGAATTAGCTAAAAAATCAGGTAACAACAATCTCTGAATTAATTGTTCTTTAGTCAGTGATGAAACTAGATTTACATCTCTTTTAATAATATTTTGCTGCGCATCTAAATGCACTCTTTCGTAATCGCCATATAAAACAACTTCTTTTGTGGGAAAATTATGCAAATAATTTAATTGAAATTCTATTTTATCTTCCAAAATCCAATCATCTGGATCTAATAAATGAATCCACTCTCCTTGGGCTAAATTCAGTCCCCAATTTCTGGCGGAAGATACGCCACCGTTATCTTGATAAAAATATTTGACTCGTGCATCTTTCTTGATTAATTTTTCAGCTATTTCACGCGTGCTATCCGTGGAACCATCATCGATAATTAAGCATTCTAGGTTAGATAATGTTTGATTTAAAATGCTTGTTACACATTTTTCGAGATAGATGGCTCGGTTAAAACAGGGGAGAATAAATGAAACTAATGGAGCCATGTGTTAATTATTCCTCTCAAGATGTTAATTTTGTCCAAATTTCCACTGGGATTGGCGAGGTAAAAGCAGTAATAATTAAACGCAGATGGACGCAGATGAATTTGTAATTTATTAGACTAGGAAATGCTATAAGGTGATAAAATTAGTCTAGTTATATGTTCATGGCTAACTCCGAGAAAACACAGTTTAAAGTTGATATTTAAAGTAAATAAATTATTATATCTTAAGGTGTAGTCTTTTGGTTTTTTTCCTACTTCTGGCTTTATTCAGCAAGCCCTAAATGGCTTTTAGCCCCCACCTTGACTTTTATCAGTTTATAAAGTACAATTGTACTACAACGAAGCCAGTCTCACCCTTCAAAAACAAGAATGCTGCTTTTAGCAGTATCACACCTGAATTACAGAAACGTTAGATAAATTTCTTTAAACTCTCAAATCAGTTATCACAAGAAGATTTACAATCAAATAACAGCGATTCACCCCAAGGCTGAAAATAGCCGTTGTATAATGCTTAATTCAGTGCATTTTACTAGGGGGGTGGGTAGCTGTGCGTTTTTATTTCCAGAAGAAAAAAATTGAAGCACTTTACACAGAAGAAAAAAATGCTCACAAATACCCAGGAGTGGTTGACGACTTCTTTGAAGTCATGGCAATTATTGATGCTGCTGTAGACGAACGAGACTTGTATGCCCAAAAAGGATTGAGATTTGAAAAACTACAAGGAAAACGTGGAAAGGAGGAACAACGTTCTCTGCGTTTAAATGCTCAGTGGCGTTTAATTGTCACCTTGGCTGAGGATGAACAAGGAAACTACTTGACAATTATTGATATCGAAGACTACCACTAACACCACGCAGCAGGGGAAACAGGAATATGAACCAAAAACTAGCACCAGCAAGAGTACCAACACCAGGAAGAATTTTAAGTCGAGAACTAGAAGCGCGGGGATGGACACAGAAAGACCTAGCCGAAATCATGGGTCGTCCAGTGCAAACTATCAACGAAATTATTCGCGGTAATAAGCAAATTACTCCAGAAACAGCCCTGGAACTTTCCCAAGCCTTTGGGACATCACCAGAATTTTGGACAAACTTAGAAGCCAAATATCGCCTGCATCTAGCAAGTAAACAAAAAACCGAGCCAGATATAGCTCGCAAAAGCCGTTTATATACCCTTGCTCCTATACCAGAACTGATTAAAAATAATTGGATTCAAAAAACAGAATCCTTGGATGAATTAGAGCAGCAAGTTTGTAATTTTTTAGGCATATTATCTTTAAATGAAACTCCAAAATTAGATGTTAACTTTCGTTGCTCACAGCATCTAGAGCCAGAAGAAACATCACAAATAGTTTGGGTTAAACGAGTAGAAAACCTAGCCAAACAGCAAACTATTGCATCTTTTGAGCGTTCACAGTTGGAAGCAGCGATACCGACAATTCTCAGCCATGCTGCACAACTAGAAAATATTGTACATATTCCTAAATTACTCACAGATGTAGGCGTACATTTTGTCATTGTCCCCCACCTCAGCAAAACCTATTTAGATGGTGCAGCCTTTTATTTAAGCAATAATCCTGTTGTCGCCTTGACATTGAGATATGACAGAATTGACTCATTTTGGTTTACACTCCTGCATGAGTTAGCACATATTGTTCTTGGACATCAAGGAGCTTATTTAGATAACTTAGAAGCATTAGCAGAAAATGAAGAAGAGCAAGCAGCTAATCAACAAGCAGCCAATTGGTTAATAGAATCTCAAGCCTTAAACAACTTTGTTGGTAAAACTGGAAGATTCTTTTCGCGCCGTGCAATTGAAGAATTTGCCCAAACACAACACCGACATCCAGGTATTATTGTAGGGCGGTTACATTATGAAGAAATAGTTCCGCAAAAAAATCTGAGAGCATTACTTGTAAAAGTAAGTCCCTTGTTAGAACAATGGATTGATAAATAATGGACAGGTACTTGATTTTTTGATTTAGGGCAATATTGCTGATTCTGCCATCAAAACTCAAATTACGGTAAAATTGCCCGAATACCTATTCAATTCTCTTGTTGTTTTTTCACGACTTTTTCAGCCAACCCTACTTCCCACTCCTGATTGTGAAAACATCCTCTAAGCTGAAATAGATGATCAGGGAGAAAACAGGTATGCAGGTAATCCGTCTTCAGGCTTTATCAGACAATTACATATTTTTATTACACGATCGCCAACAGAATATTGCAGCTGTTGTTGATCCAGCAGAGGCTGAACCAGTCTTAAAGCAACTTGCAGCCCTAAAAGCGGATTTGGTAGCTATTTTTAATACTCACCACCATCATGATCATGTGGGTGGTAATCAGGAGTTAATGCGACATTTCCCCAATTTAACGGTGTATGGTGGGGCTGAGGATGAGGGGAGGATTCCGGGACAACAGGTATTTTTGCATGAAGGCGATCGCGTGCAGTTTGGCAATCGCACTGCTACAGTTTTCTTTATTCCTGGACATACCCGCGCTCATATTGCTTACTACTTCCCCCCGGTAACATCTGGTGACGCTGGAGAGTTATTCTGTGGTGATACCCTATTTGCTGGCGGTTGTGGTCGCTTGTTTGAAGGTACACCCACACAAATGGTGTCATCTTTGGGGAAATTACGCTCTCTCCCAGACCATACCCGTGTTTGGTGCGCCCACGAATACACTTTAAAGAATCTGCAATTTGCGCTGTCTGTGGATAGTGAGAATCTGGAATTACAAAGGCGCTACGAGGAAGTTAAAAACTATCGCAGTCGCCAACAAGCCACGGTTCCCTCATTATTGGGGGTAGAAAAACTCACAAATCCTTTTTTACGTTGGGAACAACCGTCATTACAGTTAGTAACTAAAAGTAATGATTCAGTCCAAACTTTTGCTCGTTTACGGGGAATGAAAGATAGATTTTAGTTAAACTTAAATTCCTCGAATTAAATTAATTGAATCTGTTACGGTAAAATTATGGAGATAGAAAACATTTATTTATGGTTGATTTCCCGAAATTTAACTAATTTGTTGATGTGCTAAATATTGTTGCTGTAATTCTTGGGGAATGGGAATAGGGCGACCATTCTGCACATTAACAAACGCCCCTTTTTGGATTGCTACTGCTGACAACTGATTGTTAGATAAAATTTCAGCTTGCATAGTCCACTTTAAACGTCCTAAATTATGCAGCCATAAACATCCTTCTACTTTGTCACCCAGTTGGATGGGGCGTTTATACTCAATTTCCGTTCCAGCTAAGATGGGCGTGTATCCTTGCTCCATTAGTTGACCAAGTGGCAAATATTCATCTAGGCACTTTAAGCGTAAATCTTCTAGCCATCTAATATAAACAATGTTACTTACAATGCCTGCAAAATCAATATCATAGGTTCTGACAGGGATTGTCAGCTTTACTTCTAATGGTCTTTGTGGGTGATGATTTACTAGCATGATGGCAAATATTTAATGTTTAAGACTGTTCGGTCGGTTATTGAAGAAAATTTTTTGTATAGCAGGGGAGTAGGGAGTAGGGAATAGGGTAAAAGCCTTTCGGTGTCTAACTTTTATGATCAGCTTATGTCCTAACGTCCTTGGCGGTTGGTATAACTGATACCATTTCTTGAGCAAGTTGTGCTAATTTTCTTTCCTTATTTCTGGTTTCTGCTAATATTTCAGCGCATCCTAATGAGGATGTAGATTTAAAAATTATGATCTATATACTGATTTAAATGATTCACGGCTCGCTGCATATAAATTGAATCTCCGTAAAGTTTGCTCATCATAATTGCTCCTTCTAAGGTTGCAGTGATAATAGTGGTGATTTCATCAGCATTGACATCAGAGCGAATTTCACCTTTTTCAATTCCGGTTTCAATAATGCGACGAATTAGATGTAGCCAGGAGTTCATCGCCTTTTGAGTGCGTTCCCGTAGTGCAGGATGTGCATCATCACTTTCAACAGCAGTATTCAGCAGTGGACAGCCTCCTTGAATGGGTGGGTTGTCAGCAAAATTACTAAATACTGCAATAATTGCATGGAGACGAGCAATTGCATGACGCTGATTCCGCAATGCAGCTATATAATGCTGACTGACACAGGCGATCGCATAGTCAAAAGCCTGTAATGCTAACTCATCTTTACTTTGGAAGTGGTTGTAAATTCCTCCTTTCTGTAATCCGGTGACACGCATAATGTCGGAAATGGACGAGCCAGCATATCCCTGTTGGTTAAACAGTTCGGCGGCTTGTTGGAGAATTTTGGCTTTTGTTTCTTTACCTTTAGACATAAAATATAGAATAGACCGATTGGTCTGATTAAACTTAACGTCATATATATGTGATGTCAAATGATACGGAATTTCATGTGTTTAAACTTGATTAATCAAGTTTTTAGGCATTATCTCTCTTCCCAGAAGTGTTGAAATAATTAAAACTTATATTGGGGGCTAAATATCACTGATTGCAAGTAAAGGCACATCTTTGGGCGGGGCGTAGCCCATCGCTATCTAATTCCAGGAATTTCTACCAATTTTTTCACTATGATTATATAATGCAAGCAAGCACTTACATTATTTTACAAATTCTTTAGATATACCAGTAAAGCGATGGTTTTGCACCCAAATATTACCAAATTTCCGACCAGTCTATAAAACAAGAAAATAAAAATGCAAACTCCTGAATTTCCTGAGCCTCAAGTTTCTGCGGAAACAGAACAGTCAGGCGCAACTGATGCTAATGATATTAAACAGCAAGAGCCAACATTTAAACCAAATCAAAAGCAAAGATGGCCGCTAATTGTAGGTATTATCCTCTTAATTGTCGGCGGTGGCTTTGGTTGGCGCTGGTGGCAAAATAGCATTGCGGGTAATGCTCCCTCTGGGGATACAGCAGCAGCTGGTCAACCAATGGGGATTCCTGTGAAGTTAGCCACTGTAGAAACTGGAACCATAGAAGACAGTTCAGTAATTAGTGGTTTTCTAGAAGCTCCCGGTTCAGTAGCAATTAGGCCAGAGATTGACGGGCGCATCAGTGAAATTATCTTCCAAGAAGGCGATCGCGTGCAAAAAGGGCAAGTAATCATCCGCCTGCAAAGTGGCGATACCCAAGCCCGTGTACGACAAGCAAAAGCAACATTAGAACTTAACCAAGCCCGACTCGCCGAACTCACAGCAGGTACACGTCCCGAAGAAATAGCCCAAGCCAAAGCCAGATTAACTCAAGCCGAAACCCGCCTGCAAAACGCCCAAGGTGGCGCACGTCCACAAGAAATTGCTCAAGCAGAAGCCCAAATTAAGGTAGCGAAATCTGATCTGGAATTGGCACAGTCAAGAAGTGAAAGATATCAAAAATTAAGAACAGAAGGGGCAATTTCCCAAGACGACCTAGAAGGATTTCTGGGAGAACAAAGAAGCGCTCAAGCTAGGCTAGAACAAGCTCAAAGACGGCTAGACCAACTCAGTGAAAGCAGAAGCTCAGATATTGAAGAACTAGCCGCCGTCGTAGAAGTAGAAAAACAAACCCTGAGACAACTAGAAAACGGCCCCCGCGCCGAAGAAATAGCCCAAGCCCGTTCTCAAGTCTCCGAAGCCGCCGCCCAAGTCCAGTTAGCAGAAGTCCAACAGCAATACACAAACGTTGTTGCTCCTCTCAGTGGTATTCTCGGTAATATCCCCGTCAAGGCGGGAGATTTTGTCAATAAAGGAGACGAACTTACCACACTCAATCAAAATGACACTTTAGAATTAAATTTAGCCATCCCCTTTAATGAAGGGGAAAGATTGCGTGTGGGATTACCTGTAGAAGTATTAGATGCAGAAGGCCAACCAGCAGCTACAGGTCGGGTAAGTTTTATTTCACCTAATATCACTGTAAATACCCAGAATATTTTAGCTAAAGCTACCTTTCCCAATACCACAAACCAAATACTCAATCGCCTGAACGTCCAAGCCAGAGTCATTTGGGATGAACGTCCAGGAATCTTAATTCCCACCGAAGCAATATCGCGCCTGGGTGGACAGACCTTTGTATTTGTAGCTGAAGCACCACCAGAATCTAAACCGGGAATGCCAAACCTGATAGCGCAACAAAAACCTGTGACATTGGGAGCCATTGAAGGTAACAATTATCAAGTGATTTCCGGACTAGAAGCTGGGGAAAAAATTGTTGTTTCTGGTATTCTTAACCTCACCAACGGTGTACCCATCATCCCTGCGCCGGAAGAAGAAGGCGAATAAAAATGCTGCTTGCTGAGTGGGCAAATAGAGTAATGCAAAGTTAGGAATAATCTTCCTAGTCCCCAACCCCCCCAATCCCCAGTCCCCATTTGCTTATGTTTATTGATTTCTTTATCAAAAAACCAGTTTTTGCCACAGTTTGTGCATTAATTGTGTTGTTGTTGGGATTGATTTGTCTTCCCACACTACCCATTGCTCGGTTCCCAGATATTGCCCCTACTCAAATCAACGTCACAGCTAACTTTAGCGGAGCCAGTGCTGAGGATGTAGAAAGCGGTGTCACGAATATCTTAGAAAGGCAAATCAATGGCATTGAAGGTATCCGCTACATTACTTCTAGTAGTAGCAACGACGGCTCTACCAATATTACAGCTACCTTTGATTCCTCCCGCAATCCCGATATTGCAGCTGTGGATGTGCAGAACCGGGTTTCTTTCGCTCAAGCGCAACTGCCAGAAGCTGTACAGCGCACAGGTGTGAGAGTTTCTAAGCAGTCTAACAACATACTCTTAGCCGTTGGTTTATTTGCCGAGAATGATGAGTATGACAATATATTTTTAAGTAACTATGCTGACCTTTACATCTCAGATGCTTTAAAAAGAGTCAAAGGTGTGGGTAATGTTACTATCTTTGGGGAACGTCGTTATGCTATGCGTCTCTGGTTAGATCCCAATCGCCTTGCTAGTCGTGGGCTAACAACTGCGGATGTAGCCAACGCCCTATCCGAACAAAATTTGCAGGTGGGAGCGGGTAGCATTGGTCAAGAACCAGCCCCAGAAGGGCAAAGATTTCAAATTGATGTCCGTGCTGCCAGTAGACTGACAGAACCATCAGAATTTGCCGAAATTGTCCTGAGAACTAATGATGATGGCACTTTAATTAAGCTGAAAGATGTTGGTAGAGCCGAACTGGGAGCGGAAAATTATAATTCATTTTTACGCTATCGTGCTAAAGATGCTGTAGGTTTGGGGATTTATCAGCTTCCTGGGAGTAATGCTTTAGATGTGGCACGGGGAGTCAGGGAAGAAATGGCGCGACTAGCTCCTAATTTTCCCCCAGGATTACAGTATGAGGTAGCCTTTGACACTACCCTGTTTGTAGAAGAGTCGATGACAGAAGTAATCAAGACTCTAATTGCCGCAGTCATACTAGTTGTGATTGTAATTTTTGTGTTCTTGCAGGATTGGCGAACTACTTTAATTCCCGCCCTGACTGTTCCGTTATCTCTGATTGGGACTTTTATTTTTGCTTGGATTTTTAACTTTTCGATTAATAGTTTGACTTTATTTGGTCTAACTTTAGCATCGGGGATGGTGGTAGATGATGCGATCGTTGTAGTTGAGCAAATCAGCCGTTTTATTCAAGAGAAAGGGATGAGTCCCCGCCGGGCGGCCAGTGAGTCAATGGCGGAATTGTTTGGTGCAGTCATTGCTACTTCCTTGGTGCTAATGGCGGTATTTATCCCGGTGGCGTTTTTTCCCGGAACCACTGGCGCACTTTATCGACAATTTGCCCTCACCATCGCCTTTTCCATTGTAGTTTCTACTTTTTTCGCCTTGACCTTGACACCTTCTTTGTGTGCTTTGCTATTACGTCCAGGACAGAAACCTTCTGGCTGGCTGGGTCGGGTGTTTAATCAAGTCAATCGCGGGCTTGACTCATTACAACGCAGCTATCAGCGATCGCTCAACTTTTTAGTCCGCTTTAAAAGCATTATCATTGGACTATTCATCGTGTCATTGGGAATGACATCTTGGCTATATATAACCGTACCTACAGCCTTTCTCCCAGAAGAAGACGAAGGCTTTTTCATTACCCTAGTTCAAGGGCCACAAGGAGTTTCCCTGCAATATACCAGTGATGTCATAGCCCAGGTAGAAAAAGAAATCTTAGAAATTCCTGAAGTAGTAGGAACCTTCGCCGTGGGGGGCTTTAGTTTTAGTGGAAATACTGCCAACAACGGTATTATATTTACCACATTAAAACCTTGGGGAGAACGCACCAGACCAGACCAAACCGTACAGGCCATTCTCGGTCAATTACGCGGGAAATTATTCGCCATTACAGAAGCCAGAGTCTTTCCAGTAAATCCACCCCCCATCCAGGGATTAGGTAACTTTGGTGGCTTCGAGTTTCAACTACAAGACCGTAGAGGTAGTAGTGGCTTAGATAGTTTAGTTCAATCAATGGGTCAATTGCTAGGAAGTGCTAACCAAAGGCCAGAATTACAAGCAGTATTTACTACTTTTGCCGCCGAAACACCACAATTGCTAGTAGAAGTAGACCGTAATCGAGCCAAAGCCCTGCAAGTTTCCGTAGATGATATTTTCCGGACTCTACAAACCGCGTTAGGTTCTCAATATGTCAATGACTTCAACCTCCAGCAGCGTAACTATAGAGTATACATCCAAGCAGACCAACAGTTTCGCTCCAACCCTGAAGATATCGGACAACTATCTGTGCGTTCTCAAACCAATCAAATGATTCCATTGAGAAACTTAATTACCACCAAGAATGTTGTGGGAGCGCAAACCATTAATCACTATAATCTATTTCGCTCCATTGCCATCAACGGTTCTCCCGCTCCCGGTTCCAGTTCTGGAAAAGCTCTTGAAGCGATGGAACAAGTCGCCACACAAGTATTACCACCTGGTTTTGGTTATGAATGGTCAGGAACTGCACTAGAAGAAATAGAATCTGGCGGTTTAGCACCCATTATCTTTGGTTTAGGAATACTCTTCGTCTTCCTAGTGTTAGCAGCACAATATGAAAACTACATCGACCCCCTGATTATCCTCTTATCAGTACCTTTAGCAATTTTTGGCGCACTTGTAGCCCAATCAATGCGGGGTTTTGCTAACGATGTTTACTGTCAAATCGGTCTAGTCATGTTGATTGGTTTAGCCAGCAAAAATGCGATTTTAATTGTAGAATTTGCCAACCAACTCCGAGAACAAGGACTTTCCATTACTAAAGCCGTCGTGGAAGCTGCACAGGAGCGTTTACGCCCAATTTTAATGACAGCATTTTCTACACTTCTCGGTATTTTCCCCCTGACTATTGCCACAGGTGCGGGTGCGGGAAGTCGCCAATCCTTGGGAACAGCCGTATTTGGTGGGATGTTAATCGCTACTTTTCTGAGTTTGTTTGTCGTACCAATTTTGTATATTGTCATTAAAACAACTACAGAAAGCTTATTCAAACCCAATCGCCATCAAATGCAACTGGATAGAGAGATTACATATTCGTCAAAACATGATGAATAAAACCCCACCCCTAGCCCTTCTCCGCAAGCGAGGAAGAGAACAAGAAGTTTTTTCATAAAAAAAATTTAACTCTCTTCTTCTCCGCGTCTCTGCGTGATATAGCACTACGCATACACGTTAGGACATAAACTGATCATAAAAGTTAGACACCGAAAGGCTTTTACCCCACTCCCTACTCCCTACTCCCCAGCTATACAACCAAACCCAAACCAAAAAACCAATGGAGATATTTCAAGTTATCCAAGACACCATCAGCAAACCACCCATTCCCCATGAACCATACAAGCAATCACTAAAAGCTTGGGCGATGTATTGCTTACGGGACAAAGGATTTAAAGTAGTTTATGCCCAAAATGCCGACTTTGCCATTGAACCTAAAGGACAAGAAAAAGTCTATTTTAAAGTTACCAATCATCCAGAAGATGTCGATAATTCTTCTAACTGGATAGTTTGGGATAGTGAAACTAAAACCGTGAGTCTATTTCCACTCACCTAAAAGTTTGTAGAGAGGACTTAAGTCCTCACTATAAATCAACCTGAAACTTGCTTTTCAAATATCATCAAGTGTTGCTGGGGTAACAAATTTTTGGTTTCTCGCCACACTAAACCCACAGCTTGCATTTCTTTACGCACTTGCTTTTGAGTCATTTTGTGCAACCGTTTAATCATAATCAAGGGATTTTCGCCCCGATATTCCACCAGCACTACTTTACCTCCTGGTTTCAACGCTTTAACAATTGCTGTCATCACTTCTTGGGGATATTCCAACTCATGATAAGCATCCACCATTAGCGCTAAATCAATACTTGCATCTGGGAGGTTGGGGTTGGTGAGAGTTGCTAATATTGGTTCAACGTTGCTGATATTTTTCTCTTGTTTGAAAAAGTCGATTATTTCTAGCATTTCTGGTTGAATATCTACAGCTAAAACCTTGCCATCTGTTAATAATGGTGCAATGCGAAAGCTGAGATATCCTGTACCTGCGCCAATATCTGCGACGACATCATCTGGTTTTAAGTTCAGCGCACTGACTATTTTACTGGGTTGTTCTTCTACTTCGCGCCTGGGTCTTTCTAACCAACCTGCGCCTGTGTGTCCCATGACTTGGGCAATTTCTCTCCCCATGTAGTATTTTCCGATACCATCCGAACTGGGGTAAGTGCGCTGTTGATAAATATTATGGGATAGAACTGCGGCGCTTGCTGTGATAATTGGGGTAAACCACAAGTTTCCCAGCATCAGCAGAATTGCGATAAATTGTAAGAAATTTAACTGATATTTTTGACTCATATAGCAATCTTATCTGGTTTGCTTTCCACCGAAACGTTTAGATCCCCTCTCTGGGTTCGTAACTATATGTGTTTCAATAGATTAATACTCCCATATATTGCTAATTTCAATAATTATGGATGATTACAAGCAGCAGGTAAAAGAATTTTATAATAGTAGAACTACTTATGATCACGAAGAAGGCACTCGCCATCCGTTAGAAGCAAATCTCTTACTTGAATATGTCCCACTACATTCAGGAGATAAAATCCTTGATGTTGCAACTGGAACTGGTTTAGTAGCGATTCCCGCAGCTAAAAAAGTTGGTTTAGAAGGCTATGTCATTGGTGTAGATATGACTTCTGGAATGCTTGATCAAGCTAGACAAAAAATTGCCACAGCAAGATTAGAAAATATTGAATTGATTGAAGCAGATGCAGAGTTTATCGACTTTAGCGATGGTAGCTTTGATGTGATTTTTTGCTGTGAAGCACTTGTGCTTTTTCCTGATATCCTCGCTATTTTACAAAAGTGGTATCGCTTCCTAAAATCAGGCGGTTTTATTGCCTTTACCTGTCCTCCCGAAACTGCTTATCTGGGATCTGTTTACAGAAGCATCTGCGCTAGAGTTTTAGGCACATCAATGACACACATCCTTGAACCTTTGGGTACTCCAGAACGGTGTGAAAATATGCTCCAACAGGCAGGTTTTAGAGATGTTGAAGTCAAAATTGTGTCATCTGGAAGGTATCGCAATTGTAGGGAAGACCGATTATCTCAGAAAAGAATTAATTTAAGTTTTAAAGGCAATCCTTTGTTGTCAACACTATCACAAATACAATTAGAGCAACTGCAAATTGAGTACATAGCAGAAATTGAAAAACTAGGAACTGATCAAGGAATTTGGGAAGACACCACAAAATTCTTGGTTCGTGCTAGAAAATGAGTTGATAAACGCAGAGGTGCGCGGAGGTTAACGCAAAGGTACGCGGAGGTTTTATGAGTTTAAATCACAAATGGTTGAATTTGAGGGGTTTGCCATTGTTCGCCGACGCGATCTGCTACTAAGGGTGTGACAATGAATTTGGGTGGTGTACCGAGTTTAACGTCAATTCTGACGCAGGAGTAAGGTAAATGTTTGTGGGGTTTTTTGCCGTTGCGACCCAGAAACAGGAGGGACTCGGCTACTTGGCGCTGGGGATGTCCGGGTATTTCTGTAAAGGTTTCTATGAGTTTGTTTCCTTCTCGACGTTGACGGCGGGGATAGTGACCACTACCACCGGAGATAATACAGTTTATATGGGAGTCGGCGTATCCTGTATCACCTGTGCGAATATGTTCTAAGCAGTGGGCGTGTCCGTTGAGAATTAAATCGACTATGGGACGGTCTTTGATGTGGGAACCCAGGGTTTCTGCTACTTGTTCCAATACCCAGCGTAGGCGATGACGCACTGCTAAGGTTTGGGCTTGATTCCATTTTGTGGCTTCTGTGACGTAGGGGGGATGGTGAAAGAAGATGATTCTTCCCCGCACTTCTGAATTGTTCCAAGATTCTATGAGTCGGTTTTTTAACCAGTTCAGTTGCTCAAAATCAATAATATCTGTGCTGTTGGATGCTAGTTGTTTTTCAATATCTATTTTGATTTCGTTGATTTGCTCTAGTTTGGCTTGAAGATAATCTAGTTGTTCCGCATCGCTGGGTTTTTCGGGGATGAGTTGGTCGCAGCTTGCTAATATCTGTTCGGCTTCTTGGTCTATTTTTTGGCGACGCTGCTGTAATTCTCGGCGGTTAATTTCCCCTTGTGGAGTGTCTGGTAGGGGGGATGGTGTATTAAAGGTGTTGGAATCTAATGCATAAAAGTCTATTCCGCCATAACGAAAGGTGTAATAGCGGTTGGGTAAACGGGTAAATTTTCCGGGTTGATAACGCAAACACCGCCCTGCGTTAATTATAGCGGTGTAATGTTGATCTAAGTGATTTTGTAATTTTTTTGGGGAGGCGATCGCCCCTATATAATCAAGAAAGGCTCTGGCATAAGCATCACCTTTATTTGATCCATGCCAGCCAATTTCGATGTCTTTGTAGCGCAGGAAACGACGTAACGGCCGGGTGCTTCCTGTGAATAGTCTATACATGAATGGCACGTCATAGTAATCATGATTACCGGGTACTGGTAAAAATGGCAGGTTGAATACCATGCGGTCGTAGGCTATTTTTTCGGGTTTGTCTCCACCTACGAGAAATTCCCGATAGGGTTGGATAAAATTTTTGCTATAAAACTCATGGGAACCTACGGCATAAATGACATCGCCGGTATGTAAGACAAAACGACTGTCTTGTTTATGGGCGAGCATTAATTCTGCTACTTTGCGTTGGGGATGATAACCGTAAAGTGATGTTGTACCAGTATCACCAATTACCATGAAGGAAAATTCAGGATTATCCTCTTTACCGTCATCAATGACTATGCTGGTTTGGTCGATTCCCTGGGAGACTATCTGGGGATGAAGCCACTGCACTCTTTGCTTCATTTTGTGGATTTTCTCGGAAATCGATGGTTCAGAAATTAATTTCATCTGTAATTTTCCTGAGTTTTAAGTTTGTTGATGACAGTAAGGTTACACAATAATCGATTTATTTACTTGACTTGCGGTAAATGGGGAGGCGATCGCTTGCGCGGATTTGTCAGTTTGCGTAAAAATAAGAGTTAGGATGCCTTAATTTATCTTAACAATGGCGCTCACACAGCTACATCAAAATTTTTCCCCTCAACAACCACCGCCAGATCATCGGGGATATGATTATGATTTGGTAATTGTCGGCGGTGGGATTATTGGTTTGACTTTAGCCTCGGCTTTGAAGGATTCTGGCTTGAGTGTTCTGCTAATTGAGGCTAGAGAAACATCAGCCGCAGTTGCTAAAGGACAAGCTTATGCAGTTCATATGCTTTCGGCTTTGATTTATCAAGGAATTGGAGTTTGGGAGCAAATATCGCCTCACATCGCTAAATATTGCCAAGTTCGCCTTTCTGATGCCGATTATCCTGATGTGGTGGAATTTGCTACAGATGATATCGGTACGCCAGAATTGGGTTATGTGGCGGAACACCAAGCGCTGTTACAGCCTTTGCAGGAGTTTGTACAGAGTTGTCGGAATGTGACTTATTTGTGTCCGGCTGAGGTACTAAAGACGGAATATCAGCAGGATATTGTGTGTATAGATATCAAAATTGCTGAGACAATTCAAACGGTTCGCAGTAAGTTGGTTGTGGCTGCTGATGGTTCAAAATCGCGCATTCGGGAAGCTGCGGGAATTAAAACTTCTGGTTGGAAATATTGGCAGTCTTGTATTGTCGCATTTGTGAAGCCGGAAAAACACCACAATAATACTGCTTACGAAAGGTTTTGGACTAGTGGACCTTTTGCCATTTTACCTTTGCCGGGGAACCGTTGCCGCATTGTCTGGACAGCCCCCCACGCTGAAGCTGAGGCTTTGTGTGCTTTAGATGATCAGCAATTTTTGGCAGAACTCAGCCGCCGCTATGGTGATCAAATGGGTAAGTTGGAATTATTGGGCGATCGCTTTATTTTTAAAGTCCAACTCATGCAAAGCGATCGCTATGTTCTCCCTAGATTAGCTTTAATTGGTGATGCGGCGCATAATTGTCATCCTGTTGGTGGACAAGGTTTAAATCTGGGGATTCGAGATGCTGCGGCTTTAGCGCAAGTGTTGCAAACAGCACATCAAGCTGGGGAAGATATTGGCAATGTCAAAATTCTCAAACGCTATGAACGCTGGCGCAAACGCGAAAACCTGACGATTTTAGGTTTTACCGATTTGTTAGATCGGATGTTTTCTAACAACTTTTTACCATTAGTGTTAATTCGTCGCCTGGGTTTGGGGATGATGCGACGTATACCAGTGTTAAAGGTGTTTGCACTCAAGTTAATGATTGGGTTAAAGGGACGTACCCCCGCATTAGCGAAACGGTGAACTTAAATCAGTGAACAGTTACCACGCTGATTTATTCAGAGATTTTGAGCTAGTCCCCAGTCCGTAGGGTGGGTTAAACGGGGGTCAATGATTTTTTGACGAGCAACCTTTGTTTCCGTCGTAACCCACCGCAACATCCCAGACCACAGCACATATTTAAGATGGATATAGAAGAGGCCTGTAAACTACGCAAATTTTTCCTGGGCGCACGGACACGCATTTTAGTTTGGTTAGTTCTGCTTATTTCTCTATCAACAGCTATTTCTATCTTTGCGATTCGGCAAATTTTGTTTGCACAGTTGTTACAAAGAGTACAGCGATCGCTAGAGCAAGAAGTGGAGGAAATTCAACGACTAGTACATGGACTTGATCCCTTAACCGGAGAAGCCTTTGACGATAATGTAGCGGCACTTTTCGCTGTATTTTTGTCCCGTAATATCCCTGAAAATGATGAATTTTTAATCGCATTTTTAAACGGCGAAATTTATAAAACCGTTCCCAACACCTTACCTGATACATTGAGTCAAGACAAGGATTTGCTGCGATCGTTAGCTAAAGTTGAACGCCGTACACAAGGTCAAAAATCCACAGATCAAGAAACGATTATTTATTTAGCCCATCCCATGCAAACTTCGGAGAAAGACCAAAGTGTGTTTGTGGTGGTGCATTCTTTGAGAAATCAACAAAAAGAAATTAATCGGGCGGTATCGGTAGCGGCTAAAGTAATTATTAGCGTTATGTTCACTGCCCTAATTCTAGCTTGGATAGCAATTGGCAAGGTGTTATCTCCTCTAAAATTACTGACAGAAACTGCCCGTTCAATTAAAGATTTTGACCATTCGTTAAATCGTCGTATTCCCATCCAAGGAGTGGATGAGATTGCTGAATTGACTGCTACCTTTAATCAAATGCTGGATAGATTGCAAGCTTCATTTGCTAGTCAAAGGAAGTTTATTAATGATGCTAGTCATGAATTTCAAACTCCTATCACCGTTATTCGCGGTAATTTAGAAATCCTGGGTCAATCCTTAGAACAACCCGATGAATCTATAGATTTAATGCATGATGAATTGAATCGGATGAGTCGATTGGTAGATGATTTATTACTTCTAGCTAGAGCTGAACGTCCGGATTTCTTAAATTTAGAATTATTAGAAGTTAGCAAACTTACACAAGAATTATTCACTAAAGCAACAGCCTTAGCTCCGCGAAATTGGCAGATGGGGGCTATAGCTTCGATTCGCATTGTGGCAGATCGGCAACGCATTACTCAAGCCGTGATGAATTTGGTACAAAATGCTGTGGAACATACTGACGTTAATCATGTCATTGAACTGGGTTCACAGTTAGTTGGAGATCGGGTATGTCTTTGGGTCAAGGATACAGGTGTTGGCATTTCGCCAGCCGATCAGGTGCGGATTATGAAACGTTTCGCCCGTGTAGCCAGTAGTCGTCGTCAGTCCCAGGGAGCCGGACTGGGCTTGTCAATCGTTACAGCGATCGCCGAAGGACATGGAGGACAGGTAACAGTCACCAGTGAACTTGGTAAAGGCTCACGTTTTACTATCACCCTTCCCCTCGATCCACCACAAGATACAATTGTCCGATGAGTCGAATTTTAATTGCAGAAGATGAACCGCGAATTGCTGCATTTTTGCAGAAAGGTTTAAAATCTCATGGTTTTACTACCACTGTGGCAGATGATGGGGTAAAAGCCGCTTATATGGCCAGAAGTGATGATTTTGAACTGTTGATTTTGGATTTGGGTTTACCGGAAAAGCATGGAACACAAGTAATTGAAGAGTTACGAGGACGGGGAGAATATCTACCGATTATCATTCTTACCGTGATTCCAGATATTCAAGATAAGGTTAAAATTTTGGAAGCAGGGGCGGATGATTACTTGACTAAGCCCTTTTCTTTAGAGGAGTTAATTGCTCGTATCCGGGTGCAACTGCGACATCAGCGATCGCCACGAATCGTAGAAACAACGGTTTTGCAAGCCGGAGATTTAGTGCTGGATTTACGGCAGCGCAGTGTTAATTTTCAAGGAAAATCTATTGAGCTATCTACCCGCGAATTTACGCTATTAGAAATGTTAGCACGTCAGCCGGGGCAGGTGTGGACGCGAGAAGATATCCTTGACCAGGTGTGGGGCTATGACTACGATCCTAATTCCAATATTGTGGATGTGTATGTGGGTTATTTACGGAAAAAACTCGGTCGGGGATTAATTAACACTGTCAGAGGTATGGGGTATCGTTTGCAAGTGTGAACTTGTTTTCATGAGTTAATAATTAAACGCAGATGGACGCAGATAAACGCAGATAATTTTTTAGTTCATTAGATTAGGAGGCGTTGGTTAATCAAAGTCAGGACTTACGCAGAATTAAGAAAAACAAACCACATTCGCGCAGCGTATGCCCCCAGGGCGCTAGGACGCAAAGGACACAAAGTGAAGAGGGTTTCAGAGAGTCCTTGCGTAAGTCCTAAAAGTATTAAATGCCAAAATTACCTTTCTTTTTCTTCGTACCTCTGCCTGAGACAGATCCATATTCTCAATCAGCAATGCCGATTAGGAAATGGTATTCCTGGAAACATGAGAGTTTTCTTATATTTTCTTATCAAAATTTCATGCAATGGAGAGCAATTTTATTTAACCTATCTTTAATCTCACCTTAACTAAGTGTTTACATTGTATTTCACACCATCTGGAGTCTGTAAATTGACTCAAGTTTTCTGATTCCCCTGAAGCAGAAATGCTAGATGTGCTGGGTGTGCCAGTTATATTACCTATTTTCTCAGGATACTGAAGTGATGAAACGGCACATTAGATATAACAAAAGATATAACAAAACTATCCCCTTTAGAGAAATGCTACCGCCTAAATCCAACGAAAAAGGCATCGGCAGTCAATCGGTTGATTGTGGGCAAATGGTGCAATTTTCAGGGGAAAACTTACAACAACATCCTTTAAAGATTGCCCTTTATTCCCATGATACTATGGGTTTGGGACACAAGCGGCGTAATTTGCTCATCGCTCAAACCTTGGCGCGATCGCTTCCCCAAGCATCAATTCTGTTAATTAGCGGTATGGCGGAAGGAAGAAGTTTAAACCTACCTGCCAATGTGGATTACTTATCCTTACCTGCTTTGCAAAAAGAGTCTGACGGACAGTATCAACCCCGGCGTTTAGAGGTATCTCTGCAAGAGTTAATTGCAATTCGCTCTCAGGTAATTCAAGCGGCGATCGCTACTTTTGCCCCTGATATCTTTGTGGTAGATAATGTCCCACGGGGCGCAGTTCAAGAACTGAATCCAACTCTCAAACAACTATCTAAACAAGGGCAAACTCGCTGTGTTTTGGGGCTACGAGATATTTTAGATGATCCCGAAGTCATTCAACGAGAATGGGGACTAGCCCGTAATGAAAAAGCCATTATTAAGTATTATCATGCAGTTTGGGTCTATGGCGACCCGGAAGTATTTGATCCAATTCAGGAATATTGTCTTTCACCCAAAGTCGCCGCCAAAGTCCGCTATGCAGGTTATTTTGACCAGCGCTATCGCCTCAAATATGTAGACTCCACTGAAAATTTGCTGGAGCAATTGAATTTACCTCCGGGTAAACTGGCGTTGTGTTTAGTTGGTGGTGGACAAGACGGGGGACATTTGGGAGAGATGTTTGCTCAAGCAACCCTACCCCCAGAGATGAATGGGGTAATTCTCTCTGGCCCCTTTATGCCGGCGCACATCCGAGAGCAACTCTGCAATTATGTCCAAAATCAGCCTCGATTAAGAGTTTTGGAATATTTGCCAGAACCAACCCAATTATTGAATCAAGCAGATTATGTGGTATCGATGGGGGGCTATAATACTACCTGCGAATTGCTGTCCTTTAACAAGCGATCGCTCATTGTTCCCCGTGTCACGCCTCGACTAGAACAATGGATTCGCGCCCAACGCTTGCAAGCACGTGGTTGGATTGATGTCTTACATCCGGATCATCTGACTCCCCAGGCGATTACGAATTGGCTCACACAATGTCAATATCCCTCATCAAAAATGCGATCGCCAATTGATCTGAATGGTTTAAATCGATTACCAGAACTGGTGATGGAATTAATCACAAAATCTGTTGTTTCTCGCGTTTCCTAAAGATGAATAAATTGATCTCTGTCACCGATTCTACCAAGGTGGGATATGTCCTCAAGCGTTATCCCCGCTATTCTGAAACCTTTATTGTCTCAGAAATTCTCGCCCATGAAGCGGCTGGATTAGAAATACAAATTTTTGCCCTCCATCCCCCCTTAGATGGATATTTTCAAGACATTATTGCTCAGGTGCGATCGCCTGTCACTTATTTATTTTCTCACGACCTCAGAGGCAGTACATTGTGGAATGTATTAAACACAGCCAGTGAAATCATTCCCAATTTGTGGCAAAAACTGGAATTAGCTAAAAGCGAAGACGTGCATCGAGTGCATAAAGCGATTCAGTTAGCTTGTATGGCGCGACAACAAAATTTCACCCACTTACACGCCCACTTTGCCACCTCAGCCACAGTCATCGCACGCCTAGCCAGTTATTTTGCCGAAATTCCCTATACCTTTACCACCCACGCCAAAGATATCTTTCATGAAAGCGTAATATCGACAGAATATTCGCAGAAATTGACAGATGCCGCCGCAGCAATCACCATCAGCGATTACAATCTGGATTATCTTCAGCAAACTTATGGTGCAGTAGCCCAAAAAGTGCAGCGCATTTATAACGGGTTAGATTTGCAGCGATATCAATTTGCATCTCCCCAACATCGTGATCACAAAATTTTGGCGGTGGGGCGATTGGTAGAGAAAAAGGGATTTGCAGTATTAATTAATGCCTGTCAAGTTTTAGTTGAGCGCCAGATTTCCTTCACCTGTGAGATTGTGGGAGTAGGTGAACAAGAAGCTAATTTGCGTACCCAGATTGAGCAATTGGGATTACAAGAGCAGGTGAAATTGCTGGGTATTCGTCCCCAGTGCGAGGTAGTAAAACTGGTACAGTCGGCGGCGGTGCTGGCTGCTCCCTGTGTCGTTGGGGTAGACAGTAATCGGGATGGTTTACCGACAGTTTTATTAGAAGCAATGGCATTGGGAACCCCCTGTATTTCTACAGATGTCACCGGGATTCCAGAGGTGCTGCGACACAAAGAAACAGGATTAATGGTGTCACAAAACGATGCTTTAGAATTGGCAGATGCGATCGCCCAACTGCTAGAAAATGACGACTTGCGAGTCCATCTGGCAACCCAAGCTAGACAATTGATTGAACAAGAATTTGATATCCATCGTAACGCAGCTCAACTGCGAACAGTGTTTCGCGCTGCGGCATCGGTGAAAGCAGTTACAGTTTAGGAGGTGAGATAATGCGAATTGCCTATATTTGTGCTGATCCGGGGATTCCGGTATTTGGCTGTAAAGGATGCTCCATTCATGTCCAAGAAGTCATCCGCACTTTGATTCAACAGGGGTATGAAGTAGAATTGTTTGCCGTGCGTTGGGGCGGAAATCCCCCCTCTGATTTGGCATCTGTACCAATACACAAACTACCCAAACCACCCCAGGGCGATCGCGCATTGCGAGAACAAGCGTTATTAGCCCATAACCAAGATTTACGGCAGAGTCTAGAAGAAGCGGGAAAATTTGATCTGGTTTATGAACGCTATTCTTTGTGGAGTTTTACGGCCATGGAATATGCTCACACTCAGGGTATTCCTGGGATACTGGAGGTAAATGCACCGTTAATTGCAGAGCAGGCTACACACCGGGGTTTAACTCATCGCCAGGAGGCAGAAGCCGTTGCTAGGCGGGTGTTTAGTACAGCGACGGTGTTAATCGCAGTCTCACAAGGCGTGGCAAATTACCTCCAGAATTATCCCCAAACTCAAGGCAAAGTGCATATTGTTCCCAATGGTGTTAACTTGGAGCGCTTCTCCGGACATCTGCCGCCGACTTTACCAAGTAACAAATTTACAATTGGCTTTGTGGGTACTATGAAGCCTTGGCACGGCTTACCGATACTGTTAGATGCCTTTGTTCAATTCCACCATCGCTGTCCTCATACCCGCTTGTTAATTGTCGGTGATGGCCCGGAGCGATCGCAGTTTGAAGCCGATCTGATTCATAGTGGTATTAGGGATGCAGTAGAGTTTACTGGCAAAGTACCGCCATCGGCAGTTCCAGGATACCTAGCCTCAATGGATGTGGCTGTTGCACCCTATCCTGTTCATGGGAATTTCTATTTCTCCCCCCTCAAGGTTTATGAATATATGGCCGCAGGATTGCCCATTGTAGCTAGTCAAATTGGGCAAATCTCCACACTAATTGAAGATGGTGTAAATGGGGTACTGTATGAGCCAGGGAATAGCCGACAGTTAACAAATTGCTTAGATTATCTGCGAGAACAACCTGGGTTACGGACTCAATTGGGAGAAAATGCCAGGGAGACTGTAAGGCGATCGCACACCTGGAAACAAGCTGTACAAAAGATTTTCAGCCTTATACCAACCTGGAAGCAGCTGGAGGTAAGCACCTAATGGCTCGTCCAAAAAAGCTGCAAGAAGTTATCCCAGGAATAGGGCGGATTCTGCACAGATTTTGGCCTTACATCCGCAAACAGCAGAAACTGGTTGTTATTTCCATGACAGCCTTATTGTGTGAAATCGGGTTGCGATTGTTAGAACCTTTACCACTCAAGTTTGTTTTTGATCAGATTTTTGCCGAGCGAAGTAACGCAGAGGTGAATACTTTTCCCTTCCCGGTGGCAGCCCTGGATACGCGCACACTGCTAATCGGATCGGCGATCGCCTTATTCGCTCTTGCGGGATTAAGAGGTATGGCCGCCTATTGGAATACAGTGGGTTTCGCCTTGGTGGGTAATCGTGTGCTGACTGAAGTTCGTAGCGTCCTATATTGCCATCTGCAAACCCTTTCCTTATCGTTCCACAACAGCGCCCGCAGTGGTGATTTAACCTTACGGGTGATTAGTGATGTGGGCTTACTTCAGGAAATCGCTGTCACCGCATTGTTACCTCTCCTAGCCAATTGTCTGATTTTGGTGGGCATGGTGGGCATCATGTTCTGGCTAAATCTGCAACTGGCGTTGTTAGCACTGGCAATGATTCCCTTATTTTGGTTCTTCACAGTGCGGCTGAGTCGTCGCATCCGCGAAGTTTCTCAGCAACAGCGTCGCCAGGAAGGAGCAATGGCAGCTACGGCGGCGGAGTCCATGACTGCGATTAAAATTGTGCAAGCATTATCTTTGGAAAATCAGTTTGCTTCTGTGTTCACGGGACAGAATCAAAAGAATCTCAACGAAGGCGTGAAAGCCAAGCGACTGGCGGCAAATTTGGAGCGGACAGTGGATGTGCTGATTGGTGGTGCAACCGCCCTGGTATTGTGGCGGGGAGCAGAACTGGTATTGAGTAATATTCTCACACCGGGGGATTTATTAGTGTTTCTCACCTATCTGAAAAACGCCTTCAAACCCGTGCGCGATTTTGCTAAATATACCGGAAGATTGGCTAAAGCCTCAGCCGCAGGCGATCGCATTCTTGATTTGCTGGATCAAACCCCCGAAGTATATGATTTGCCTGGAGCTAAACCTGCTCCTCAATTTGCTGGATCTGTGGAATTTGCGGAAGTGGCTTTTGCCTACGAATCAGGACATCCGGTGCTGCAAGGTATTGACTTTGTGGTGCAGCCCGGACAGCAAGTGGCGATTGTGGGACATTCCGGTAGTGGTAAATCTACCTTAGCTAACCTGATGTTGCGGTTGTATGACCCCAGCCAAGGCGGTATTTTAATTGATGGACAGGATATTCGCCACTACACCCTAGAGTCACTACGGGCGCAAATTAGCGTGGTTTTGCAAGATAGTCTACTGTTTGCCGCCAGTGTCTGGGATAACATCGCCTACGGTTCCCCTAACAGCACAGAAGCAGAGGCGATCGCGGCGGCAAAATTAGCTAACGCCCATGAGTTTATTAATAACCTACCCCAAGGCTATGACACGGTACTAGGTGAACGAGGCGTAACCCTTTCCGGTGGACAAAGACAACGGATTGCGATCGCTCGTGCAGCTATCCGTCAAGCGCCGATTTTAATTTTGGATGAACCGACCACCGGACTGGATAAAGAGAATGAGCAAGAAGTCCTAGAGGCATTACACAGACTGGCTCAAGGATGCACAACCTTCTTAATTATTCACAATTTAGAGCTGGCTGCTCGTGCCGATTTTATTCTTTACATGGAACGAGGACGCTTGGTAGAACGGGGAACCCATGCTGAGTTAATGCAACTCAATGACCGTTATGCATCCCTCTACCGTTTACAAGTAACTGAAAGTGAGCAACCCCAGGAGGATACTGATGCTATCACCTGCTGATCATCGTTTGGTGCGGCGTGATGTCGATCTCGTGGGATTGGGTCTACTGCTGGACACAGATGCTTTGGCTGCGGCTTTAATTTCTCAGTTTCCTGATCTTGATTTGAGCCAGGTAAAAAAAACTTACATTCGCTATAAACCTGCTACAAATTGTATCGTCAGCTATGAATTGACCATCGCTCAAACAACCGTTCTAGCATACGCTAAAGCTGTCACTAGCCAGAAAAAACTGGAAAAATACTACCAACGGCCGGGAGTGATTCAAGATTGTGGCATTGGACGCACCGTTTTCAGACAAGAAGGAATTATTTTCTCTGTGTTGCCCAATGATAACGCTCTCAAGCAACTGCCAAAATTGTTTGATCCGCGATCGCGTCAGGAAATACTGCAAAAACTCTTACCTGATCACCCCGATGTCTCACAGGGGACATTGAAAACCCTACGATATAAACCGGAACGTCGCTATGTTGCTCAACTGTGTGTGGGAGAACAAAAGCTAGCTGTTGTTAAAGCCTACACCAATAAGAACTATCAACAAGCACAAATCAACGCCAATGCTTTTAACTCCATTGCCCAGTTACAAATTTTACCAAAACTGGCACACTGCCAAGGCGATCGCTTCCTAGTTTTTCCCTGGATTAATGCTTCTCCCTTATCCGATTTAATAACTACTTCCCAGGCTAATTGGGAAAAAATTACCCAAACAGGAATTTTCTTAGCTCAACTACACAAACAGTCTGCCAAACATCTTAATTTTCTGTCCCGCAGCGATGAAGCCAAAAATTTGCTCCTTCTGTCCTCTGATTTAAGCTGGCTGTGTCCTCAGTGGAAACATCGGATTCAAACCATCGCTGTGCAACTTTCCATAGCGTTGTTGAATGCACCTCCCATCAATCTTCCTATTCACGGTGACTTTAATGCAGAACAAGTATTATTGAATCCCACCACAAACGACATTACATTTATTGACTTTGATTGTGCTGTCCGCAGCGATCCAGCAACTGATTTAGGCTCATTTATTGCCAAGTTAATCCAAGCTGAATTGCGGGGATTGCTGTCTACTGAGCAACGGGAAAAACTCTCAGCATCTCTGATTGCTGGATATCGTACTGCTGCACCTGAGCTAATTTCAGACTACTGGATTCAAGTTTATACTGCCATTGCACTGCTGCGATTAGCATCTGAGCCGTTTCGTTATTGTGAATTTGATTGGTTAGAAAAAATCGACACCATACTATGTTGTATTGAAAAATTGATCCATCAACTTCCAGGTGATCAGTTTTATTGTCCAGCTTAATGTTTTGCTTCGGTTTTAATTCAATCCGATTCAGTTAAGGCTAAAACTCTTGGTCAAAGTCAATTTTTTGAACGTATCGCTAAAGCGAAAGCTCCGCTAACGCGTAGCGTGCGCGCAGCGCATACCGCAAAGGACGCAAAGGACGCAAAGGACACGAAGAGAAGAAAGAAAGAGAGAGATATATATAGGCTTAAATGCAGAAGTTTTTAGTTTTAATTCTCCTCTAAAAATGTCTTTGATTTTGAATTTTGAATTGTTAATATGTCTATTTCTGTCAGCGATTTTTTCCATGTTCTTAATGATCCAAAGCTGAGTTTTTTAACATCTGCCCTTGATCCACAGCAGGTGCAACAGCGATTTCAAACTCAGTTGAACCCCTATCAAAAATTACAATTACAAGAGATTCGCGTAATTCGATATAAACCACAGCGCCGTTGTTTGATTGAGTATGACGTAATTATCGAGGAAGCTAGTCAGATTTCGCAAATGACCTGGATTGGTAAAGTCCGAGGAAAAGGGCTAGATCAGTCCAGTTATCAACTACAAAAGATACTCTGGAAGCTAGGTTTTCACGACGATAGTCCAGATGGTATTTCTGTCCCGGAAACTATGGGGATGATTCCCGAATGGAATATGTGGCTTCAGCGTAAGGTTCCTGGTGTCACCGCCACAAGTTTACTGACTCAAACTCAAGGTTTAGAACTTTCCCGGAGAATTGCACAGGCGGTTCATAAACTGCATCAAACCTTTATTGTGCCGCATCGCACCTATAGCATCTCCGATGAACTGGATATTTTACACGATCGCCTGGCTCAAGTCGCCCCAAAGTTTCCCCATTGGCAACAACGATTAAAGCAAGTTTTGGCAGGATGCGATCGCCTAGCTGCGACTATTACTGATCCTCAATTTAATGGTATTCATCGTGACTTCTATCCAGATCAAGTGCTGGTGGATGGTTCACGGCTTTATTTACTAGATTTTGATCTCTATACTGGAGGCGATCCCGCTCTGGATATTGGTAACTTTAACGGACACTTAATTGAACTAGGACTACGCACTTTTGGCAATGCAGATGTCCTAACCCCACAACAGAAGGCTTTAACAGACCAATTTCTCCAACTCAATGGGGAAAAATTTCATCACTCTATTGATGTTTACACAACTCTCACCCTAGTCCGACACATCTATTTAAGTACCCAATTTCTGAATCGCCAGCCTTTTACAGAAACGATTTTAGAACTATGTGAACAACGGCTAGAAAATTCATTGCTTAAATTTGTGTGACTGCGCTGATGTCTATGAGAAAAATAAGTTTATCCCTGGCGGCAATGGTAGCTTTGTGTATGTCACCAGCGATCGCCAATGAGCAAATAACTCCAAACCCAATTAATAGTCCATCTGTTTCCCAACTATCGGATCTCAATCCCGATGATTGGGCTGTTCAGGCGTTGGAATCTTTAGCCCATAAATATAACTGTATTATCGGATATGCAGATGGTACTTACCGAAGAAACAGAGGGGAACAAGCCCCCAACTGTGGCGAAGTACAAACTCTGTCTGAGTCTTCTCCCTTGCTCCCTGCTCCCTGCTCCCCTGCTTCTTGGGGCGATCGCCCTCTGAATCGTTATGAATTTGCGGCGGCTTTGTCTACCTGTTTAGCTCGACTTAATCAACAAAACGTCGAGTCTGAGGATCTGGCTACACTGCAACGACTGCAAAGGGATTTTGCCTCAGAAATAGCAACTATACAGCAACAGGTGGGTGATTTAGAAACTCGTAACGCCACCCTGATAGCGCAGCAGTTTTCCCCTACCACAAAATTGGAAGGTGAAGCAATTTTTGCTCTGGCTGGAGTAGGTGGGAATCGCCGAGTAGATGATAGTGATGAATCTATTGATAGCAACATTGTCTTCAGCAATCGCGTCCGACTGGAACTTACGACTAGCTTTAGTGGTTCTGACCGATTACGGATGCGTCTGCAATCTCGCAATATTCCAGAGTTTGAAGATGTGACGGGAACCCAAATGGCTAACCTGGGATTTGATGGTAACACTGACGAGAAGATTGAACTTGACCGCCTGGACTACGAAACTAAAATTGGCAAGCGAGCGCAGGTTTCTGTTAGTCTTGTAGGTGGTGGCTTAGGTGATTATGTCAGTACAGTTAATCCCCTATTTAGTGGTAGCGGCGATGGCGCAATTTCTCTGTTAGCCCGTGAGAATCCCATCCGCCGACAGGGTAGCGTTCCCGGTGTGGGACTGGCTTATGAACTCAGTGATGACATTTTATTAGAAATGGGATACATAGCCAGAGGCGCAACCAATCCGGAAGTGGGAATTGCCCAAAGTCCTTACGCAGCGATCGCCCAAGCGACAATTGAACCCACAGATTTGGCTCGATTCAGTCTCACATACGTGCGATCGTTTAACGGTCTGGATACAGGTACTAGCAGCGCTTTGGCCAGCGATCCCTTTGAGGATGATTCGGATGCCATCATCGCCAATTCCTTTGGTGCAGAAGCCTCAATAAATGTCAGTCCTAACTTGACAATCGGCGGCCGAGTTGGATACATTCAGGCAACCGCCAAAGATTTAACTAACAATCCTCAAGCTGATCTCTTCACCTGGGCTGTGCTGCTGGGTTTGAAGGATCTAGGAGGAAAAGGAAATATACTGGGAGTAATTGCAGGTCAACCCCTACGAGTTACCCAAAATCAATATGGCGATCGCGAGTCGGATGCTACATTGCATTTAGAAGGCTTTTATCTTTGGCAAATCACCGATAACATTGCTATTACACCCGGTGCGTTTATATTGCTGCATCCAGAAAATAATGCCAGTAATCATCCCATCTATGTGGGAACTATTCGGACTACATTAAGTTTTTAAACCAGATTTTGCACTTTTAACCGCTTTGATAATGAAGAATTTTACCCTCAATTCCCTGGTAACAGGAATAATTTGCTCTTTAATTGGCGCTACCCTCAGCCCAGCATCTGCCCAAAGTTTCCCCATAATCAATAACTCTGGGACAATTCATCAGCAACCTGCTGTGGGTTCTTTTATTTATGGTAGCCCCATTTCTACACCCATGCCTGTCAACCCCAACACTGGGTTAATGCCAACTCGCAGCGATCGCCATTATCAGTCTTATCCCATATTTAAGCCGAATGTGGGTCGTAATTCTGGTGTAAATAATCCCCTAATTCGCAACTCTCACTTATTTAATCCAGTGCTGAATAATTATTCCCGGCCTCGTCAACCATTGAGAAGGCCGGGACAGGGCAGAATAATGTATTCCAGACAGCGTATTCCTGCAACCGGGGGATCTGTGATTTTTTTCTACAGCAGATAGATCCAATTCTAGGTAAACTGAGAACCCAGAATCATACTACCAATACCACCATCAGTAAAGATTTCTAACAGTAAAGCGTGGGGAATCCGACCATCAATAATATGTGCTGCGCTTACGCCTTGGGCGAGCGATCGCACACAACAATTCACCTTGGGAATCATCCCACCACTAACAATACCATTAGCAATCAACTCACGGGCTTGGCGAATATCTACTTTCGGAATCAAACTCGATGGGTCATTATAATCCTTAAGAATACCCGGCGTATCAGTCAACAAAATTAACTTTTCTGCACCCAACGCCGCCGCAATTTCCCCCGCCACCGTATCCGCGTTAATATTATAAGCCTGTCCCTTCTCGTCTGTAGCCACGCTAGAAACTACCGGAATATAGCCATTACTAGAGAGAGCTTCCAAAATTTTAATATTGACACCACTCACCTCCCCCACAAAACCGATACCCTCTTGATCCTGGGGACGGGCGGTAATCAAATTACCATCCTTACCACACAGTCCCACCGCCAAACCCCCAGCCTGGCTAATCAGGGACACAATTTCCTTATTCACCCGACCCACCAAAACCATCTCCACCACATCCATAGTGGCTGCATCTGTCACCCGTAGACCATTTTTAAATTGTGCTTCAATACCCAGCTTATTTAACCAACTATTAATTTCTGGGCCACCGCCATGCACCAGAATAGGACGTAAACCAACGCAAGATAAAAAGACAATATCCCGCATTACCTTATCTTTCAGGGTGCTATCCTTCATCGCCGCACCACCATATTTAACCACCACCGTGCGACCCACAAACTGTTGAATGTAAGGTAGTGCTTCACTCAGCACACGTACACGAGTAGCATCCGTTTGTCTGATGTATTCAGAATCGTTATCCATCACTAAGGGCTATAGCTATAAAACATATCTAGCCAGTGTAAAATAATTTGTCCCCTGCAACAATCTGGCAAAAATTCAGTGAAACCTAACCTCTCATAACCCAGCGCATAGTTAACCATGATCAGCATCCCCAATTAAATTAAAGTCCCACCACAACTAGAACCACATCCAGCAGTGCAACCGTAACAGTAATTTGCCGTTCTGATTTCCTCAATTAAATCTAATGTGCCAGCAGCTAACAACTTACCCACAGTTAAAGTTTCACCAGTGAGAGTTTTTGACGGCAGATTTTCCATTTGATTAAAATCGCAGTCATAGACATTACCTAAGTAATCAATAGAAAGTTCATTTCTACACATTAAATGCTCGACAGTCGTAGAATTAAAATGAGATTCCAAAAACTGAAGATAAGGTTTGTCAAGTTCTTGGCGTTCTAAATACAACTTAGTTCTACCAATAGGTAGATTTGTAATGGCGAATAAGTTATTAAAATTGATACCAAAATTTTCTTTCAAAAATACCTGATAATCTTTTTCCAGATTACTTTGGTTGGGCGTTAAAGCAAACTTATCTTGAGTGGGAAGTTGAGGATTATAAACTAAATCAAGAATTAAATTAGGGTTTTGACCATAGCCCAGACGGTTTAGCCATTGCAACGCGGAAATTGAAGCATCATACACACCATTTCCCCGCATTTTATCCACATTATCAGAGAGATAGCAAGGCAAAGAAGCAACGATTCTCACCTGATTTTTAGCACAATATTCGGGAATATCTGCAAAATCCGGGACAAAATAAATCGTCAAATTAGAGCGCACAATTAACTGTTTTCCATGAGTTCGTGCCGCTTCCACAATTGCTTTAAAACCATACAGCATTTCCGGAGCGCCACCTGTCAGGTCTAGGGTTTGAATTTGGGGGAATTTCTCAATTGTGGCAATTATTTGTTGGCAAACTTCTGGAGAAAGTTCCTCAGTACGTTTGGGGCCAGCTTCTACATGACAATGACTACAAGCTAAATTACAACGTTTACCCAAATTTATTTGTAAAACAGTAATCTTATGTTTAGATAAGGGTTCATTTAGCTTTTTTCTAAAAGGTGTTACCAGTGAATCTAAAGATAAAGGACTTACTTTTTGTTGAACCATGCTTAATTTTCATTCTCTATTACAAAAAAACTGATTCCGGTAGAATAACTAACAACAGCCACCACCGTTGTAATGCCAAGTTGAATCTGTAACTAGTATTTCTTCCGTATTTAATGCACCTAATTTCCCCGCAGTTTTATCACATACCGCCGCAGGTACTCCTGATTGTAGAATATGTCCGGCTTGGTCATCAAAAAATGGTTCTATTCCTGTATAAATAGCGGTTTTACCTGTAAAAATACAAGCTCCATCTTCAGGAATTGGTACTTTAAAAGCCACTGAGTCAAGACTTTCTAGCAACAAATTTGCTTCTAAACCATAATTTTGACGATTCAGGAGACGGTAAGGACGACGCGCCCGGATTTCTACTTGACCAAAGCCGGCATTTACCAGATGTTGAATATACTGTTCGTAGGTCATGGCTCCCGATAGACACATAGCCCGCAGTCGTTCATCGTTTTGCAGGTGTTCGGGAATGGGACGAGTTGCAATGGGATCGCTCATAATTAAGCGTCCGTTGGGCTTTAAAACTCGAAAGGCTTCTTGTAAAGCTAGGTCTAAATCTGCTGGTTTAAAAATATTAAATAGACAATTTTGTGCTACCACATCTACAGAAGCATCGGGAACTGGTAAAGCAAAAGCATCTCCGGCTCGAATTTCCACAAAATTTGCCTCAAACCAGGGATTTTGTTGAGCAGCAAGTTCTAAATTACTTATGGCTGCTGACCGCATAGCTGCAACTGGTTCAATAGCAATTACTGACCCTGGACGGCGGGAGAAGTAAGCAAATTGCAGTGCTTCCAAGCCACCACCAACGCCTACATACAGTACGGTGGGATCGTTAGCTAGTTCGGTGGGATGAACTGTTGTCCCACAACCGTAGTTCATTTCCTGCATCTGGGTGGGAATTTTCAGGCCGGGTAGTTGTAAAGGACTGCTTTGGACGCAACATAATCCAATTTGTGGTGTTTCGGCGACTTCGGTATAAAAGTTAGCGGTTGTTTCTAAATAGGTCATGAGAATTTTTGGGTTGTATTTGTGGTTATGTTGGTGATTCCCAGGGGCTTTGTAGACTTACAGGAGTTAGGCAGAATTATGAGGAAACCGCAAACAACACAAAAGAAAGAAGTTTGTCATCACTAGTGGAAGCTATCCCCTGAAAAAAGGGAAATACACAATTAGTATACTCAGGCAAAAAAGCCCTAAACACTACTATTTTATAGAGAGAAATCACTTATGTTACAATCTGCAATCACTAATTTGATATTTCCCCAACATCAAAAGAACTATGGCACATATCTCAACTATAAATTGGCAACAATTGGGTAAATTTGCTTTACTCATGTTTGTGATATTTGGTGTGGCTATGATATTTACCGCCGCACCAGCTTGGGGACAAGAAGCTACTCAAAATACCTCTGGGTTTCATCCCCAATTATGGTTAAGAAATGCTTTACAGTGGATTGATAGTCTGGGTGCTGTAGGGGCATTGGCGTTTATTTTACTGTATATTATTGCTACTGTCGCCTTTTTACCAGGGTCAATCCTCACACTCGGTGCGGGTGTTGTCTTTGGTGTAGTTATGGGTTCGGTTTATGTCTTCATTGGTGCAACCATAGGCGCGACAGCTGCTTTTTTAGTGGGACGTTATTTAGCTAGGGGTTGGGTTGCCAAGAAAATAGCAGGTAATGCCAAATTTAGAGCAATTGATGAAGCTGTGGGTAGGGAAGGATTGAAAATTGTTTTGCTAACGCGACTCTCTCCGATTTTTCCCTTCAATTTATTAAACTATGCTTATGGCGTAACGGGTGTTTCTCTCAAAGATTACTTTCTGGGTTCTGTGGGGATGATTCCCGGCACAATTATGTATGTTTACATTGGTTCCTTAGCTGGTAACATTGCTACAATTGGGACTGATTCTCAACCAGATAACCCCGGTGTACAGTGGGCGATTCGGATTATCGGCTTGATAGCTACGGTGGCTGTGACAATTTATGTGACTAAGGTGGCGCGTCAGGCTTTAGAGGAGCAAGTGTTACAGTCTACTGAAAATCATGAAAATAAAGAAGTAAATAATTAAACGCAGATAAACGCAGATAGTTTTGGAGTTTATTAGAGTAGGAAATATTATATGTCAAATTCTGGATTTGAAAAAGTAACTCTTCCCCCAATGGATGAGTATAATCAACAGTTAATTTCTCATGTTCATCCCCCTGATTGGGTTAATCCTCAACCTGCTGATTGTTATGATTTGGTGGTAATTGGTGCTGGTACGGCAGGATTAGTTGTAGCCGCAGGTGCAGCAGGTTTAGATGTGGGTTTAAAAGTGGCTTTAATCGAAAAACATTTGATGGGGGGTGATTGTTTAAATGTCGGTTGTGTCCCCTCAAAATGTATTATTCGTTCATCTCGCGTTGTGGGGGAAATGTGGTCAGCTAAGGCTTTAGGAATTAATGTTCTAGGAAAAATAGACGTTGATTTTGCGGCGGTAATGGCAAGGATGCGCCGTTTAAGAGCAGGTATTAGTGATCATGATTCTGCTCATCGGTTTCAAAAACTGGGAGTAGATATTTTTTTAGGTAGCGGTCGTTTTGCAGGTAATAATATTATTGAAGTTGGTAATCAGAAACTTTCCTTTAAAAAAGCTGTGATTGCTACTGGTGCTAGAGCCGTGCGACCATCGATTAAGGGATTAGAATCAACTGGATTTCTCACTAATGAAACAGTCTTTTCTCTCACTGAACTTCCTCAACGTCTGGCAGTAATTGGTGGTGGCCCTATTGGTTGTGAATTGGCTCAAGCTTTCCAACGTTTGGGTTCTCAAGTTACCTTGTTTCATAAGGATGCTCACATCTTAAATAAAGAAGATAGTGAAGCCGCAGAAATTCTCCAAAATCGTTTTATTCAAGAACAAATACAGTTGGTTTTACATAGCCAAATCACCAGTGTAGAAACCACCCCAGAAGGAAAGCTGATCCACTTCGTCAGTAATGGTTCTCCAAAGTCAATTATTGTTGATGAGATTTTAGTTGGTGCAGGACGCGCACCGAATGTGGAAGGTTTAAATTTAGAGGTGGTTGGGGTACAATTTGACCAACGCCAGGGGGTGAAAGTTAATGATTATCTCCAGACAACGAACCCCAAAATTTATGCCGCAGGGGATATCTGCATGAATTGGAAATTTACTCATGCGGCTGATGCAGCAGCGCGGATTGTGATTAAAAATACTCTATTTTCTCCCTTTGGTTTGGGACGCGCTAAACTTAGTAATATAGTTATGCCTTGGGTGACATATACTGACCCAGAAATTGCCCATGTGGGGATGTATGAACAGGAGGCTGAGAAACAGGGTTTTGATATTAATACGATTAAGATTCCTTTTAGTAGTGTAGACCGGGCGATCGCAGATGGGGAAGAAGAGGGTTTTGTGAAAATCATCCACAAACAAGGTTCTGACCAAATTTTAGGTGCAACAATTGTCTCTCGTCATGCTGGTGAAACAATTAGCGAAATAACTACAGCCATTGTCAATAAAGTGGGCTTAAATGGGTTATCTGGTGTGATTCATCCTTACCCCACTCAAGCCGAAGCGATTAAAAAAGCCGCAGATGCTTATCGCCGGACTTTATTAACGCCAACATCAAAACGCATTTTACGATGGTTAACCAAGTTTTCTTGAAGAGTTAGCCTTCTCCCAGATTCATCGCAGCTAACATGGCCTGCTGACTCACCTGTTTGTAAACCGTATCTAAAGATTTCGTCACCACATCACCAGCAGTTATACTTAGGCTATCGTCTTCCGTTTTTCCTAAAGGAATCGCCCCCAAAACATCTAATACTGTTTCGCTACCGGAAGGCGTAATTACTACTAAAGAAGACTCTAGGGGTTCTTGATATTCCCAAAAAGATCCCAGATTTACAGAGAATGATGGCTGAGTCGGCTGTTTAATCTCAGGTGTGGGAGGCGCTGTCACTTCTAACTTAGCACCCCGTAGTTGACGTAAATCACTGATAATTTGCTCTTTAGTGCGTCCCCGTAATTGAAACAATACAAAAGGATCTTCACTAAAGCGATCGCCTAACTGATAGTATACAGCACCAATATGTTTACAAGGATTGGCTTTATCGGGACAAGAGCATTTGCTGTGAACATCAGATAGTGTAAAAGGAAACAAAGACAAACCATTGGCTGTAAACACCTCCTCAATATTTTGAGGCATTTCCCCCGCCAACAACTTGGCTGCAAAAATTGCTCTTTGGGACATAGTTTCAATCACATAACCCCATTCCTCTTCACTAAAATGGTCAATAGCAAGAGAAACTTTATAAGGATCAGGTTCACTACCTTGAACTTTAGCTAATACCTTTGCCCCTTTAAACTCAATATTCAAAACATTTCCTTGACGAGAATAATTTCTCGCCCGTTCTAAACGCTTTTTAAACCGATAAGAATCCAGTAACTCTAGCCACTTTTGCGACCACCACTCACGGCTTGCTTGCAAAGTTTCGTTATTCATAAATAGATGCAAAAATTTGGTTCAGGTATACAACTAAAATACTAGGAATAAAATGATCTCAGTTTATAAAAAAAGGCTTATGGTAAGCCATGCCTACTACTTTCAACTTGTTATGCATTATTTAACCAAATTTGCAAATCTTCTACAGTATTTAAATCAAATATTGCCTCTCCTAAAGCTTCCATAACTTCTATATTTAAACTTCTAATTTCGGTTTCTAATTCTCCATCAATTTGCCCAAGTTTTTTATTAATTTGACGGATAATTAAATTTTTTTCTCTTTCAATGCCTCTTTCAATTCCTTCTTCCATCCAACTGGTTACAATTTGCATAACTTCCTCCTTCTCTTCCTTGATTAATGTACCTATTTCTGATTTAAATTTCTCTTCCTCTATTTTATTCAATCTCAAATATGTGTCAATAAAACCTGATATCAATTGCATTTTTGCTGGATTTAATTTTAAGGTAACTAACAACCTTAAACATTCTGCTTTGACTTTAGGCCTATCTTCCGGTGCTATATTCATTTTTGACATCAAAGCCGATGCCACTGGATTTGGACGAGCTAAAAAGTCTCGCCAGTTGAGTTGATTCAGTTGCACTACTTGATAATTAAATTTTAGCACTTCAAAATCAGGAAAGTTGATTTGATAGTTATTTACGGCTACGGTTTTCGGTGAGTCGTAGGAAAATATAACTATCGGATATATTGGCAAGTCCAGTTTTTCATCTAATCTCGCAAAATAACGAAACATTCTTTGATTAAATTTCGGTCTTGCACCTGACTCGGCTTCAATATGAATCACAAAGTAAGAAGGTTGACCTAAAAATTTAACTTTAACTATTAGGTCTGTTTCATATTTATCTCCGGCGGTGACATCTGTAAATATTTCCTTGTCTAAAAATGTAATTGATGTAGTATCTATATATTCGAGAACTTGAGGAAAGAATAATTCTATAAATTCTATGAAAAAATTTGATATTAGTTCTTTGAACAAGCGGTCATGGTCTATGTTTACTGTCATCTTGTTATCTATAGGACTACTATTTGATTATTGTTGACGTAGCCTGCCCTTGGCGCTGATAAACACGTAGTGGCGTGGTCATCTAAAAATGTTGCAAAATATTGTAGGAAACCCAACATCATTGGCAGCATTGGGTTGCGCTGTGCTTAACCCAACCTACTTCTAATGCATTAAACTTCATCTTCTTCAATTATGGCACTGCGATCAAGTATGAGTAAATCACGCAATTGGTCAGTATTCATTTCCGTTAGCCACTCTTCACCAGCACCAACTACTTGTTCCGCTAATTGTTTTTTACTTTCAATCATGTCATGAATTTTTTCTTCTAATGTGCCAGTACAGACAAATTTGTGTACTTGCACATTGCGCGTTTGACCAATGCGAAATACTCTATCTGTAGCCTGATTTTCCACCGCCGGATTCCACCATCTATCAAAATGGAATACATGATTAGCCCTGGTTAAATTCAAACCTACACCGCCTGCTTTTAAAGAAAGAATCATAATGGGAGGTCCCTGGGGATCGTGTTGGAAACGGTCAATCATTTCCTCTCTTTGTTTTTTCGTGCTACCACCATATAAAAACAATATTTCTTGACCCAGTTTTTGCTGTAAATGAGCTTTTAATAATTTTCCCCATTCAGCAAATTGGGTGAAAACTAAAGCCCGATCTCCTGACTCCAAAGCCTCATTTAACATTTCATCTAGCCGTTGCAGTTTGGCAGAACTATGTTGTTCTAATGTGGCTAATTTTAAATATTGGGCTGGGTGATTACAGATTTGTTTAAGTTTAATCAGTAAAGCTAAAATCATCCCGCGCCGTTGCACACCGGAAGCAGAATCAATCTCGGCTAAAGATGCTTCTACAACTTGTTGGTAAAGTGCAGCTTGTTCAGCCGCAAGACCACAAAAAACTGTCATTTCTTGCTTTTCTGGCAAGTCTTGAATAATATCACGATCTGTTTTCAGGCGACGGAGAATAAAGGGTTGTACTAAACTCCGTAATTGATTTAAAGATGCCGTGTCACCATACTTTTCAATTGGCATAGCAAAACGTCTCTGGAAAAATTGACGATTGCCCAAATAACCAGGATTAAGAAAATCTAAAATAGACCATAATTCCTGAAGTCTATTTTCTACTGGTGTCCCTGTTAAAGCTATACGAAATGTGGTTTTTAATTCTCTCACTGCCTGGGATTGTTTAGATTCAGCATTTTTGATGTTCTGGGCTTCATCTAATACGATTACCTGCCAATCAAGACTATGTAAAAATTTAATATCTCTATGAATTAGTGAGTAACTGGTAAGCAGAATATCATGTTTTTTTGCTGATTCTACAAATGCCTTACCTTTAAGACGTTTATCGCCGTGGTGCTGTAAAACTTTAAGGCTAGGGGCAAACTTTTTAATTTCCCGTTCCCAATTACCTAAAATGGAAGTGGGACAAACCAGTAAAGTGGGATTTTTCAGTGCATTTTGTTCTTTGAGATGGAGGAGAAAAGCGATTAGTTGAATGGTTTTACCCAGTCCCATATCATCAGCTAGACACGCACCCAAACCCCAACGTTCTAAGAAAGTCAGCCAAGCCGCCCCTCTTTCTTGATAAGGTCGTAAATTTCCTTGAAAGTTAGTAGGTGTTGGTAGGGGTGCGATGGTTTGATTATTGGTTAATGCCCCAATTAACTCTTGCAATATTCCCGATGCTTCAAAGCCGACTACAGGCAATTTTTCAATGGCTTGGGTATCGCCTGAACTGAGACGTAACGCATCTTCTAAAGACAGTGCCATTTCGTCTTTACGACTAGCAAAAAATGTCTGGGCAGTTTTAATATCTTGCGATCGCAATTCCACCCACTCTCCATTAATTTCTACCAGTGGACTATTTAAAGCCACAAGTTTATTAAACTCAGTTTTAGAAATAGTCTGTCCACCAATTGCTAATTGCCATTGAAAATTCAGCAGACTTTGTAAACCCAAGCGTCCCTGTTGTTGCTTTTGGGTTTCAGCAGTGATTTTTAAACCTAAACGATTCGCCCATCCTTCCCGATTTGCCAAACTCGGAGGCAAAATTACCCCCAAACCACTATCTTCAAATCGCCAAGTTACAGACTTAATAAATTCATAGGCTTGTAATGGATTCAGGTGACAAGATTGGGGATATTCTGTTTCTAAACTGGGCGCAATCACTGGATACAAACGGGAAGCTAACCCCAACCCGCGCAATAAAGTTTCTTGGGGTTGATCGATGGTACGATTTTGATCTACCAACTGTTCCACAGGATGATGCCAAATAGTGGCCGCATCCACTAGAAAATTAGGATCATCTGCTGCTTGCAGAAAATATGCTAACATCCAATCTGTTTCTCCAGACTCAGGAGGTAGCAGTTGAAAACAAGCGCGAAACAAAGGTTTTCCTAGCAGTTGGTATTGCAACGGCATAGTCCAAGACTTCAGTGCCGCTTCTAGTCTTTCTACTGCTAGTGCATCTGCATTCACTGTATAAGATGCACTAGTTAAACCTTGTAACCACTGTCTAACTACCGATGGTAATGATGCCATTAATCTGGTTTCTAATGGAGGTTGAGAAGCCAGCATTACCCGCACTTGGGTATCTATTGTACTGTGAAGAAATCCTAATAATAATTCCTGGGGTTCTGTGGGGAAATCTACATACATTTTCGATGGGTAAGATTCTTCTCCAGTATCCACTTGCTGTTGATAAGTACGACAAGCCAAAGGCATTTTCGCTGCAAACTTTTCTAAGCGCGTGCCATCAACTGCACTGTCTAATAATACTTGCCACTTAGCAACAATAGAATTATCAGATTGGCGTTGGATGCTTGGTAAAAACTTAGAACGGGAGATTAAATCTAAACTCCAACGGGCAACCTGTGACCAAAAACGTAAGTCTCCGGCAAATATACTATTCTCTTCCCTAGTGGCATTTAAGGGAACAGCTGCGAGAAGTTTGATCGCTTCACTGGGGTTAAGACAAAAACCCTCTACTCGCCAGGGATGGAGATATTGGGGTGAGTTGATTTTATCTCCCACACTAGCAGAATGCACAGGCGAAATAAATTCTATTTGTTGCTGATTATTTTCGGAAATCTCAGTAGGTAAAACAATAATTTGAGCCTGAGTTGGCAGGTTGGCTTGACTAGCAACTTTAGTTTTACGAGTTCGACCACTAGCGGTTACAGCAGCTTGCTTTTCTTGTATTAAGTTAGCAATGGGAAGATTTTGAGAACTCAACCATTCACTCAAATCAACTGCTGACATTGCTAAGGGATGCAATGGTATCTCGGATGCACTAGCATCTAAATTGACTCGTGTTGAACGCCAAGTTTCACCCCAAATAAATAAACAATTCTGCTGATTTTTTAGTACCCAATTGCCGTGTAAAATTGCCATCTGCTAATTACTCAAACTCTCGCTAAACTAAAGTATGTAATACTTTTATAGTCATTAACAAAAAAATATAATATTTTACTATGGTTTTTTGATGGATTTTAATATTGTAATTATAATACAATATATGCTTTCTAAGCAAGTAATTATTTACCTATAAGTAACAATATATTTATTGATTAAAATTCTTTTTAAGATGCGATTGTCTGGTAAACTCAAAAAATAAAATAGCATAAAAAAAATAATGAAATTACCTATTTATCAAGTTTTAAAGAATAATTTAGCAGTAGAACTTGATTATATGAAACCCCAAGAAGAGGAGGCTGTGAGATCATTAATCAATCTCGTAATTAATGAAGGTAAAACCTACCCCCAAACTCAACCTCTGTCCCCGACGGCATTTGCAGCTTATTGGTTGAGTCAGGATGCCTTCGTAGTCAGGACATCTGCTCAAGATGGTACACACAAGGCACAAGATGTGCTAGGGGCATTTTATTTAAAGCCTAACTTCCCCGGTATGTGTAGCCATATTTGCAACGCTGGTTTTATTGTACAACCTGCTTTACGTGGTCAGGGTATGGGAAGGTTTATGGGGGAAGCAATGGTGGCGATCGCCAGCAGTTTAGGCTACGAAGCGGTAATGTTCAACTTGGTCTTTAAAACTAATATAGCTTCAGTGCAACTTTGGCAATCCTTGGGATTTGAGATTATTGGCAATATTCCCCGTGCAGTTAAGCTAGCAGACGGACAGGTAATTGAAGCGCTAATTTTCTATCGGGCTTTGGTTTAAACGATTTATAGCGATCGCCAAGGACGTTAGGACATAAACTGATTATAAAAGTTAGACACCTCCCACACCTCCCACACTCCCCACACCCCACACTCCCCACTCCCCACTCCCCACTCCCACACTCCCCAACTATATTTATCATCCAGAAGTCAGTCTGAGAGCATAAATGTTAGGATTGCCACAGAAAGAGAAAAGCGAAAAAGAAGGACAAAAAACTGAATGGCAGAAGTTGATAAGTCAATATCCTTTGATGGTAGGGATATTCGGCTGAAAGTAGGCTTACTAGCTCCCCAGGCTGGTGGGTCAGTTTTAATAGAATCAGGGGACACGTCTGTTTTGGTGACAGCTACTCGGTCAAAGGGCAGAGAGGGAATTGATTTTCTACCCCTGACAGTGGATTATGAAGAAAGACTGTACGCCGCAGGTAGGATTCCCGGAGGAATCATGCGGAGAGAAGGTCGTCCACCAGAAAAAACCATTCTGACTAGCCGCCTCATAGACCGCCCTATGAGACCTTTGTTTCCTTCATGGTTGCGGGATGACCTGCAAATTATCGCCTTCACCCTGTCAATGGATGAGTTAGTCCCACCTGATGTCCTCGCAGTCACAGGCGCTTCCATTGCTACCCTGATGGCACAAATTCCGTTTAATGGACCAATGGCGGCAGTGCGAGTCGGCTTAGTGGGTGATGATTTTATTATTAACCCCACCTATGCAGAAACCGAAAACGGCGACTTGGATCTGATTGTGGCTGGTTCCCCCCACGGTGTGATCATGGTGGAAGCCGGAGCCAATCAATTGCCAGAACAAGATATTATCGAAGCGATTGATTTTGGTTATGAAGCCGTCCGAGATTTAATCCAAGCCCAGCAGGATTTATTAGAAGAAATGGGTCTGAAAGTTGTGCAACAAGCACCACCAGAAGAAGACCAAACTTTGAACAACTATATCCGCGATCGCGCCAGCGATGAGATTAAGAAAATTCTGTCTCAATTTGAATACAGCAAAGCCCAACGGGATGAAGCCTTAGATGCTGTAAAAGATCAAGTTGCCAGTGCGATCGCAGAACTACCAGAAGAAAACGAAGTTAAAGCTGCTGCAACTGCAAACAGTAAAGCACTCGGTAACACCTTTAAAGACATAACCAAACACTTCATGCGCCGTCAAATCGTTGACGATAACATCCGCGTTGATGGTCGCAAACTCGATGAAGTCCGTCCAGTTTCTTGTCAAGTTGGTGTTTTACCCAAGCGAGTCCACGGTAGTGGTTTATTTAACCGGGGATTAACCCAAGTATTATCCGCCTGTACCCTGGGTACACCTGGAGATGCCCAAAACCTCAACGATGACTTGCAAACAGACCAATCAAAACGTTATCTACACCATTACAACTTCCCTCCATTTTCCGTTGGGGAAACTAAACCCATGCGTTTCCCAGGAAGGCGCGAAATTGGTCATGGTGCTTTAGCAGAACGAGCGCTCATCCCTGTATTACCACCCAAAGAAGATTTCCCCTACGTAATTCGCGTAGTTTCAGAAGTGCTTTCTTCCAACGGTTCCACTTCGATGGGTTCAGTGTGCGGTTCCACTCTAGCCTTAATGGATGCTGGTGTCCCAATTCTCAAACCCGTAAGCGGTGCAGCAATGGGTTTGATTAAAGAAGGTGACGAAGTGCGAGTCTTAACTGATATTCAGGGCATTGAAGACTTCTTAGGCGATATGGACTTTAAAGTTGCCGGCACAGACACCGGGATTACCGCCTTGCAAATGGACATGAAAATCCCTGGTCTGTCATTAGACGTGATTGCCCAAGCCGTCCATCAAGCCAAATCAGCCCGCTTACATATTCTGGATAAAATGCTCCAGACTATCGATGAACCAAGGGTTGACACCTCACCCTATGCCCCACGTCTCTTGACCATCAAGATTGATTCAGACATGATTGGTCTGGTCATTGGACCCGGAGGTAAAACCATTAAGGGGATTACAGAAGAAACTGGTGCTAAAGTTGACATCGAAGACGATGGCACAGTTACAATTTCTGCCGTGGATGAAAGCAGGGCTAAAAAAGCTCGTAACATCATTCAAGGCATGACTCGCAAGTTACACGAAGGTGATGTATATGCCGGGCGTGTGACTCGAATTATTCCCATTGGTGCATTTGTGGAATTTTTGCCAGGAAAAGAAGGCATGATTCACATTTCTCAACTAGCTGACTATCGTGTAGGCAAAGTTGAAGATGAAGTCGCTGTTGGGGATGAAGTCATTATCAAAGTCCGAGAAATTGACAATAAAGGACGCATTAATCTCACACGTTTGGGTATTCACCCAGACCAAGCAACTGCGGCACGAGAAGCTGCGGCGGTAAATCGCTAAATCGGTTGGGGATTTTAGATTTTTATCTAAAATCCGCGATGCCTACCTAGATTCCAGGCATCGCCGGAAATTTTTAACATTTAAAATTACAGGGAAGTAGGGAGTGGGGTGTGGGGAGTGTGGGGAGTGTGGGGGGAGTGGGGAGTTTGGGAGGTGTGGGGAGTTTGGGGAGTGTGGGAGGTGTCTAACTTTTATGATCAGTTTATATTTTAACGTATATGCTTAGTGCTATAAACACAGGCTTTGGTGGTTTTAAAGATTAATTAGCCTAAATTTTATGGATGCTTCCGAGTTATTAGCAACAATCACACAACTGATTGCACAGGCTGAACAAGGGGACATTGACCCTTGGGATGTCCAAGTTATTGAGGTGATTGACCGTTATTTAGAACTTATGGCACCGGAGGCCACAAGTAAAGGAGCCATTGAGTCAGACTTGTCACAATCGGGACAGGCTTTTTTGTCAGCATCAATGCTAGTGTTATTCAAAGCCAACACTCTCATGCAATTATCCTCCGGAATAGAAGCACAGGAAGATGTACTAGAGGATGAAATGTTAGCCAGTGAAGACGGATTATTACATCATGCTCATCGTTTACAGTTAGAGCGACATATCCGCCGTCGTCCTTCAGCAATGCCACCTCCCAAACGCCGTGTAACTCTGCAAGAGTTGATCAAGCAATTGCAGATTATGGCTAATCAACTCAAACTGGTAGAAAAATCCAGTAAGCCTGTTCGCCCCAAACGTCAGACCAGCGCCCAAAATATGCGCCAGGCCCTAGAGTTAGCCCACCAAGAAAATCTCACGGAAGTAGCTGGAGAACTAGAGCAAGTATTGCATTGTTCTGCAAAGCAGCTATCTTTATCACAAAATTGCTTGAATCTTCAAGAACTTGTCGATTTGTGGACTCAAACACAGCCACCACAAGATCATAATTCTCACCATCAATCAGAAAATAGCCACACAGTTAGTGTTTTCTGGGCGCTACTACTACTGTCTGCTCAATCTAAAGTTGAGTTATTACAAGATGAGTTTTATCAGGAAATTAAAATTCGCTTGCTAACTTGATAATGACCTGATGAAAAGATGTGTGCAGAAGTCCAAGTTATCAACTTTACAGTTCTGGACAACAGCTTAATTTTAACATCAGTAGATGGTTAAATATCCTGAGAAAAGCCATCCGAAACGCTTTTTAACAAACAATATCACTGATTGTAGTTTACCCAGTCAAGGTGAAACTTGCAAACTAATACTCTCTACATTTGTCTATAGTAAACTAAAGTTGTGTTTGAGGAATAAAATTTTATGAAAGCCATGATTCTCGCGGCGGGTAAGGGTACTCGTGTCCGTCCTATTACCTATACAATTCCCAAACCGATGATTCCCATCCTCCAAAAGCCAGTGATGGAATTTTTACTGGAACTTTTGCGCCAACACGGATTTGACCAAATTATGGTCAATGTTAGCCATTTAGCGGAAGAGATTGAAAACTATTTTCGTGATGGTCAACGGTTTGGGGTCGAAATTGCCTATTCTTTTGAGGGCAAAATTGATGATGACGGTAAACTGGTGGGGGAAGCCATTGGTTCTGCTGGCGGGATGCGTCGTATTCAGGACTTCTCACCCTTTTTTGATGATACCTTTGTGGTGTTGTGTGGTGATGCTTTAATTGATCTGGATTTGTCTGCGGCTGTGAAGTGGCATAAGGCTCAAGGTTCAATTGCTACTATTATTACCAAATCTGTGCCATTGGAAGAGGTTTCTAGTTACGGTGTGGTAGTGACTGAGGAAGATGGTCGTGTGAAGGCTTTCCAAGAAAAACCCTCTAAAGAGGAAGCGATTAGCACCAATATCAATACTGGTATTTATATTTTTGAGCCAGAGGTGTTTAACTACATACCTTCTGGTGTGGAATTTGATATTGGTAGTCAGTTATTTCCTAAATTAGTGGAAGTTGGTGCGCCTTTTTATGCTATTGCAATGGACTTTGAATGGGTCGATATTGGTAAAGTACCAGATTACTGGCGGGCAATTAATGGTGTACTGTTAGGTGATATTAAAAATGTGCAAATTCCTGGTAATCAGGTTGCCCCTGGTATCTATACTGGCTTAAATGTGGCGGTGAATTGGGACAAGGTGGATATTACTGGACCAGTTTACATTGGTGGCATGACTAGGATAGAAGATGGTGCTAAGATTGTTGGCCCGGCGATGATTGGCCCGAATTGTTGGATATGCAGTGGCGCAACTGTGGAAAAAAGCGTAATTTTTGAATGGTCACGATTAGGGCCAGGAGTCAGACTGGTTGATAAGTTAGTTTTTGGACGTTATTGCGTGGATAAGACGGGAGATGCAATTGATGTTCAAGCTGCTGCTTTAGATTGGCTGATTACTGATGCTCGTCAAACTCCACCATCGGAAACACCTATGGAACGCCAAGCAATTGAGGAATTGTTGGGAACGAATGTTATTTAAAGGATGGGAGTAGAAAGTAGGGGGAATATGGGTATCAAGCCCCATTTTTCTAGGAAGCGTGGTCTGGAGAGGATTACAAGCTCTCTCCCCTGCTCCCCTGCTCCCTGCTCCCCTGCTTTTCTAGCTATTCAGATAGGTGTATCTTCCTAGACTTTGTTCGTAGGTTTGTAGTAGTCTTTGAGATTCGGCTAGGGTGATGTGTTTTTCTTCTAAGGCTTTTTCACAACGCTGACGGATGTTTTCTATCATGTCTTCTGAGTCATACTGGACATAGCTGAGGACTTCGCTCATGGTGTCACCTTTGACTACGTGTTCAATTTGATAGCCTTTAGGTGTCAACTGGATGTGAACGGCGTTGGTGTCACCAAATAAGTTGTGCAAGTTACCCATGATTTCTTGATAGGCTCCGTTCAGGAACATACCCATATAATAGGGTTCTTCTGGTTTGAAGGTGTGCAGTTCTAGAACTGATTTGACATCTCGTAGGTCAATAAAGCGATCAATTTTACCGTCACTATCACAGGTGAGGTCTGCTAAAATTGCCCGTTGGGTAGGTTCCTCGTCGAGGCGATGTATGGGCATGATGGGGAATAGTTGGTCTATTGCCCAACAATCTGGTGCTGATTGAAATACTGATAAATTAATGTAGTAGATGGAAGCCATGATTTTTTCTAGGTCTTCCAATTCATCGGGTACGTATTCTTGCTGTCTGGTGATGTTCAGAATTTTTTGACAGCAAGCCCAGTAAAGTCTTTCGGCTTTGGCTCGTTCTTGGAGGCGCAGGATTCCTAAGTTGAATCGGCTGATGGCTTCTTCTTTAAATTGGGCTGCGTCGTGGTAGAACTCTTGATAGTTATCTTCGTTGATGGATTGGTAGGTTTCCCAGAGGTATTTGATGACTGGGGATTCTTCTTCTTGTGGTGGTTCTGGTAATTCTAGAGGTACGTCACTGGTACTGAGAACATCAAAAATTAGTACGGATTGATGGGATGCGATCGCCCGACCACTTTCGCTAATCAGTGTTGGTACGGGGATTTGCTTTTCTGCACAGGTATCTTTTAATTCCGCTACAATATCGTTGGCGTAGTTTTGCATATTGTAGTTTTTGGAGGCGTAGAAGTTGGTTTGGGAACCGTCGTAATCTACACCTAAGCCACCACCAACATCGAGGTATTTCATGTCAGCCCCTAATATGGCTAACTCTACGTAAATGCGGCTGGCTTCTTGGATGGCATCTTTAATCACATTGATCGCTGAGATTTGTGAGCCAATATGAAAGTGCATTAATTGCAAACAATCAAGTAGGTTAGCGTCCCGCAGCTTGTTAACGGCTGCCATGATTTCGGGAATTGTTAAACCAAATTTGGCGCGATCGCCGGTGGAAGTTCCCCAGCGTCCCATACCTTGGGTACTTAGTTTGGCGCGGACTCCCACGGTGGGTTTAATTCCTAATTGTTTGTGCGCTGCAATCACCAAATCCACTTCTTCCACCTGTTCTAGGACGATGATGGAGGTTTGTCCTAGTCTTTGGGCTAACATTGCCGTTTCGATGTATTCCCGGTCTTTGTAGCCGTTGCAAATTAGCAATGCTCCTGGTGTATCCAACAAGGCTAGAGCAATCATTAATTCTGGCTTGGAACCAGCTTCTAAACCAAATTGATGCGGTTTGCCAAATTTGACTAAATCTTCAATTAAATGGCGTTCTTGGTTGCATTTTACAGGGAATACGCCACGATATACCCCTGGGTAGTTATAACGGGCGATCGCTTTGTTAAAACAAGCATTCAACCGCTCAATCCGATCTTCCAAAATATCCGAGAAGCGAATTAACATCGGTAGTCCCAAGTTACGCTGCTTCAAGGCGTTGACTAATTCAAACAAGTCCAAAGAACCACCGCGATCGCCTTTGGGAGAAACTGTAACATGGCCCGCAGCATTAATGGAAAAATATGGCTCTCCCCAACCTTCTATGCGGTATAAAGCCTCGCTATCCTCAATTTTCCAGGAAAGCGGCAGCCCTGTGGTATTACTAGGTGGTAGCAGCTTTTTTTTATGATTTTTCACTTCTGATTTGTTTCCATTAGCAGGCATGACCACCTCTTCAGATGTAGTAGTTAACTCAGCACCCATTTTTTTCGTGACCTCTGTATTTCACCCACGAATTAACAATTTAACCTATTCAACCTGCAACGGAAATCACCTGAGAGATAATTTCTGAGATACACTCTGATTGGTCAGTAGTCATTAGTCATTGAAATCGTGGCTAATTAGTCAAGAGTGTGAAATCTTGATGACATCAGCAAAACACGAAACCTCAATGATCACAACTACAACTGGATAAAAAATGTATTAAGTTTTGGGAGATAGCTTTGGAACGCACCTTTTTAGCCATTAAACCTGACGGTGTACAACGTGGACTCATAGCGGAAATCATCCGTCGTTATGAAAGTAAAGGTTTTACCCTCGTGGGTTTGAAATTCATGAAAGTCAGCCGGGAACTGGCAGAACAGCATTACGATGTTCACAAGGAACGGCCATTTTTTGGTAGTTTGGTAGAATTTATCACCTCTGGCCCCGTTGTAGCCATGGTTTGGGAAGGTGAAGGGGTTGTGGCTTCTGCGAGAAAAATTATCGGTGCTACTAACCCTTTAACCGCAGAACCTGGAACCATTCGCGGCGATTTTGGCATTAATATTGGCCGCAATCTGATCCACGGGTCTGATGCTTTGGAAACTGCACAGAGAGAAATAGCTTTGTGGTTTAAAGAGGAAGAATTAGTTAGTTGGCAACCACATTTAACACCTTGGTTGCAAGAGTAATTTAGGGAGTGGGGACTGGGGACTGGGGAATGGGGACTGGGGACTGGGGACTGGGTATTGATAATAAACTTATCCCTCATTCCCTCGCCTCTAACCTCTGATCTCTACTTCACTTTTTTCGGGTTCTATTTCGGGTATTTATTCAATAACAGTACGCTGAGAGAATCCCCAGACGAGAACCAGTGCGATCGCCGAAATTACTGCCCATTCTGGTGGGACTAAGTTCTCGTTGATCACTCTCATTAACAGGCGAAAACCGACAAAGGCTACGGTGATATACCCGGCATCTTCCAGGTTTTTAAATTCGTCTAACCAACGGATAAATAAACCGGTCATATATCGCAGGGTGATAATGCCAATGGTTGCACCGGTGAGGACTAGCCATTTTTCTTGGGAAACTGCGATCGCAGTGGTGACACTATCCAAGGAAAATGCTAAATCTGTAAAGGCAATTACGGGTATGGCTTGTAGCAAAGAGTTAAAACGGGGGCCATGATGTTGGTTGTCTTCGTCTTCTTGGGAGGTGAAGTGTTGGAATACTAACCACAGCAAATAGGCAGCACCTACTAGTTCAAATTGCCAGTATTTTTGTATCCAAGTGGCAGTGAGAATCAGGCTGATTCGCAGTACATAGGCAACGACTAAACCAAAGTTTAGGGCTTTGCGTTCTAGTTCCTTGTCTTCTAATCCTTGGGCGATGGCCGCGAGGGCGATCGCATTATCAGCAGATAACACCGCCTCTAATAGAACCAAGATTAGCAGGACTATCGGGGCTTCAACGCTGAAATGAAAGTTAAGATAGTCAAAAATTTGGTCTAGCATTCCGGGTTTCTCAAGCAGGAAAAATAAAATTTATCTGAAAAGTGCAACAAAATGCTACTCTTATCCAGCTTAACCTGTTGCTGCTGCATTCTGATGGTGAGGATATCCAGGCGATCGCATCGCAGCGCTTCGCTATCGCGTTACGGTTAGAGATTTCGGGGTGTTATTCAATACACCAAAAGTTTTAACATTTCCTTTGAGCCTCTCGATATTTTCAAATCAAATAAGATTGCTATCACAGTTTTGAGCTTTAGCGGTAGAACTAGCTTTAGCCCGAAGAACTGCTAAAAGTTTGCGAACAGTCACTGTATTTAGATGGTCAACCCCAAATACCCTCTGAAAAATTTTTAAAGCGTCGAGAAACAGGGGTTCAGCTTGGTCATAGCGTCCTTGGGATTTGTAGAGTAGTGCCAAGCCAATGAGGCTTGCGGCGACATGGGGATGATTATCTCCTAGCAGGTGTTTATAAAGTTCTAAACCTTGGAGATACATGGGTTCAGCTTGGTCGTAGCGTCCTTGGGATTCGTAGAGTAATGCCAAGCCAATGAGGCTGGTGGCAAAATCGGGATGATTATCTCCCAGCAGGTGTTGAGAGAGTTCTAAGGCTTGGAGAAACAGGGGTTCGGCTTGATCGTAGCGTCCTTGGGTATAGTAGAGTAATGCCAAGCCAATGAGATTTTTGGCGATATGGGGATGATTATCTCCCAACAGGTGTTGAGAGAGTTCTAAGGCTTGGAGAAACAGGGGTTCGGCCTGATCGTAGCGTCCTTGGGCATAGTAGAGAGATGCAAGGTTATTGAGGCTGGTGGCGACTGAAAGATGATTGTCTCCCAAGAGGCGTTTATAGAGTTCTAAACTTTGGAGAAATAAGGGTTCGGCTTGGTCATAACGTCCTTGGGATTTGTATAAAGATGCAAGGTTGTTGAGGCTGGTGGCGACTGAAAGATGATTGTCCCCCAAGAGGCGTTTCAAAAGTTCTAAATTTTGGAGAAATAACGGTTCAGCTTGGTCGTAGTATCCTTGGGATTTGTAGAGTCCTGCCAAATTATTAAGGTTGGTAACTAAGCCGATTTCTAAACCTAATTCTGTTTGTAAATTAATCGCTTGCAAATAATATTTGATTGCTAAGTTTTGTTCTTGTTGATAATTTTGTGCTTCTCCTTTATCCAGTCGTCTTGTATAAATATTTCCTAACTGCGAATATAAACTAATTAATAATTTTGGTTCTTGGTGATTATCTTGCTTTTCTATTTCCTCAACTAATCTTTCTAAATCGGCAATTGGTAATCCCGAATATTTGCTATCATTTAAATCTGATAACTCACCATTTTCTAATATATTTCTAATTGGTTCAAATTCTTGAACATGAACAATATTTTTAGGTTTGCTGATAAAATGAAATACACCATTGCGCCAACTCCAAAAATCCGGGGCTTTTTTGATTAAGTTGACTAAAACTTGATTTGTTACCCACAGCACAATTGAAAAAGGAAATTCTCGCAGTGCTTCCCTTGTCCATTGCAAATAACCAAAAAACTTTTCTTGTTCAGATTGTGACTCACCTAGCCTCAAAAAATAAAGTTGTTCCACACCCGTAACTGTAATTACTGCGGGTTGATGTTGCTGTAAATATTCTTCGCCTTCAACTAATTGCTGAATTGCAGCTTTTAAACTGGGTTCATTTCGTGGTAAAGTAACATGATAACAACGAATATCTGGTTGCAATTCCCCTTGATAACGAGAAATAATTTCTTGACGATAATTTTCATAATCGCAAACTGCAATTAATAAATTTAACCGTCCCACACCAGCTTCAATGGAAACTATTAAATCATCGTAAGCATCTTGATTTTGCTCATCTATATTATTTGATGCTGGATTTGTCATCATATCAAACCCTCATCGCGCAACAATTCCACTACTATGGGATGTACGTCATACCAGTTTTTACTATTGCGATATTCCAGAACGTACAAACCATGTAATAAATCGAGAAATTCTTGTTCTTTGGGGTCTTCAGGTTTAAAATTTTCATAAGTATTTTGTAATATTTTATATTCTGTACTGCCCAGTGGTAAAGAAAAATCGTTGCGAATTTTATTAATTGCTTGATCTAAAATATCTGCATTAATCACCACAGTTTTATCTGGTTGGCGACGAATTAACCGCAAACAAATTCGGCAACATTCGTTAGCAAGCCGAATTAATTCCCGCAGGACACCACCACTATTTAAAGCGATATTTTTGGCTATTTCCGGTTCAATTAACTCTGGTTGAATGCGTTTTTGGAGAATTTTACAGAGAATATCAAATGTTTCTTGACGTGGTTTTGCATCTGGCTGGCGACTATCACCTTTAGCAAATAACTTTAAAACAGGCATAACCACAACTTGGTCATTTGTTTCATTCTCAATAATTGGCTTGAGTGCAGTTTCTCGCAGTGCCGCAATCGGAATTGTGTAGATAATCCGAAATCCTGGTAAACACAGGGCTTTAATGTTATCTTTATAAATATGATTAACAACGCTTAAGTCAAGTTTATCTAAATCATCGATAATTACTAAGACATCTTTTTTATATACTGCTTGAATTGATGCAGCGATAATATTTAACTGGGCAACTAATTCAGATATTTTGCGTTCAAATTCCTGTTTGATTTCGTAGCGAATTGTCGAATCTACTTTTAATTTAGTGCTAAGTATTTTTAATATACTATTGTCGCTAGTTGCTTCAGTGCGAGTGCGGGTAGTAAACCAGGTTTCTAAAGCATCTTTTGTCGATTGGGGAATATTTACTTGACGTGCTTCGGCCTCCAGCATTAAATTAAGTCCGATAGCAAACAAGATGTTGATATGATTCACATCAGACATTTCGATAGTGTCAGCAATGGAGAAAAACACCACAAAATATCTATCGTGAATATTGCGGCTAAATTCTGCTAGTAAAGTTGACTTACCACAACCACGATGTCCCGTAAAAATAATTTTGCCATCACTGCTAGGGCTATCTTCAACTAGCTGTTCTAATTCATCAATAGTATCCCCACCATAATCAACCCGGAAATTTCTTAAATCTTTTTCCTGGGACAAAGGAAGCAATTCTAAGTTGCGATAGGCTTCTTGAAAGGACTTTAACAAATCTTTAGACATAGAAATACAGCTTTTAAAATGGCTATCTATTCATATCATGACTGCAAATGTCCTTAAAATAGTAAGTTGATAAATTTATTGTAAAACTCATATAGAGCAATACAGTAAATCTTAGAGGATGTTTTAAAAGTTTTGGGCGAATATAATATGGCTACGCTTCGCGTTAGCGATATGCTACTACACAAACTAAGTCCGCCTGCGCAGACTAACGAGAAACGTAGGATTTTCAACCCACGTAGGTGGGTTTCGTTTGTATAGCTGTGACTTCTAGTCGCCAGTTGACTTTACTCAGAAATCTTTGCTAATTTTTCTAAGAGACTCTCTGCTAAATTTAATAATTCCTGATTATTTAAATCAACATTGTCTTCACCAGCTAAAAGATTTCTGACTATACAGAATTTCTCCTGACTTTCCGCAATTCTACAACATTCTTCTAAATTTACCGCCAAATCAAACAAAGAACCATTTCCTATATGTTTGCGAAGTCTCACAGCAACATCATCACTACTGACTAAAAACTCCTTAATATTGTCTAATAATTTGTCCTCTAAAATTTCATCATGTCCCCAAGTTTCTAGCCAATCACTATCCGCATTTTCTACATAAAAATGAACAAAATCTACCCCATAAGTTAGCCAATCCTGCTGCATTTTTCTGGCTGTTGCTAAAGCTTGAGCAAATTCTTCGACAGGAGTTTCGTAGCTTTGAGTTTCTTGTAGGTGAGACATAAAAGCTGTGATGATCTGATGGATATGTAGGGAATCAAGGCAAATGTGGAAATCTTGAACCGTTGGAAGTGTCAGTCGAATTTCAAATACTTGCCGCCAGAAAGATAGTCACTGTTGTACAGTGCTATGTTGACTAATTGCTTGATGAAATTAGCATCCTTGGGATTGTAACTTACAAATATTCCTCTCTCTATTTCCCAGGTGTGCAGTGTATTTTGCCAAAAATGATACTTTTGATGGTTAAACTCTTCAGATACACTGGTCACTTGAATACATAGTGGTTTGTGCTGATGACTACTAACAATTAAATCCGTTGCCATTGACAAATCGGCAATATAACGCTTCCAAACACTACCTTCACGCTGCACAATATCTTGGGCTATAGCTCTAATGATATCATCATCTCCCTGATTAAATTCCCCTGCCATGAGTTTTTGTTTCCAAATGTAAAATTTGGAGTCATTTGCATTAATCCATCTGGGAAAAAGATCACTATACCAATATTTCTCATTGGGGGTCATTTGCTCGAATTTGGCTTGTTGTTCTGCTGCTGAAGGTGATGATTTAATCATCAGCCAAATGGTGGAGTCTGTAATTACTTCTAAAAGAAAGGCGAGGACAAATGGTTTTGCTGTCAGAGAACCTGGTCTAATGTTTTTTACCCAACGATTGATTTCGTTTAATTTTTTGGCCAAGTTAGGGTCTATCGAGGAGGCTTGCTCGATGAGGGATTTTAGTTGATCCTTAATATCTTGTGCTTGCAAACGATGCCCTACTTTCAATAACTAATGCTTTGTTGAATAATTTATAACTAACGGATCTGGTCAATGTCTCGGTTAACAAAGAAAATTAATGTTTTGATGGCGATCGCCACTCCCGCAGTTACTTTAGCAGCATAAAATAATTTGGAGCTAATTGCCACATCAGTACAGCTAAACAGCGCCAAAACCCAATTTTTCGGTAATGCTTTACCAAATATATAGACAAATATTACCATATATGATCATTAATTGTAATCTTCCCCCTTCTGGGGTAGGCTTTTGGGCTGACTATACTATCTTGTAATTCCTGCCCAGCTAAATGAAAATTGAAATCTGCTGGGTACAAATTGGCTAACAATAGTTCTCAGACACAATACTGGTCACGGTTATCAATATGTCTCAGCCTACAATAGAATCAATCCTACAAGAGAACCGCTCATTCCCTCCTAGCAGCGAATTTTCCCAGAATGCCCATGTCAAAAGTTTGGCGGAGTATCAAGAACTTTATGACCAAGCTCAAGCTAATCCAGAGCAATTTTGGGCATATTTGGCGGAAAATGAACTGGAATGGTTCCAAAAATGGGACAGGGTGCTAGATTGGCAACCACCTTTTGCTCAGTGGTTTGTCGGTGGTAAAATTAATATTTCTTATAATTGTCTAGATCGACACCTGACGACTTGGCGAAAAAATAAGGCGGCGCTGATTTGGGAAGGGGAACCAGGAGATTCACGGACTCTGACTTATGCCCAGTTACATCGGGAAGTGTGCCAGTTTGCTAATGTGCTGAAGCAATTGGGAGCGAAAAAAGGCGATCGCATTGGTATTTATATGCCGATGATTCCCGAAGCGGCGATCGCCATGTTAGCCTGTGCGAGAATTGGCGCACCCCACAGTGTGGTATTTGGTGGTTTTAGTGCCGAAGCTTTGCGCGATCGCCTCAATGATGCAGAAGCTAAATTAGTTATCACCGCTGATGGTGGTTGGCGCAAAGATGCTATTGTTCCTTTAAAAATCCAAGTAGACCAAGCCTTAGCAGACAGCGCTGTCCCCTCCGTCACCAATGTGCTAGTAGTTAAACGCACAGGTCAACAAACACAGATGGAACCAGGGCGTGACCATTGGTGGCATGATTTACAACAAGGGGTATCAGCCCACTGTCCAGCAGAACCGATGGATAGCGAAGATATGCTATTTGTCCTCTACACTTCCGGTAGCACCGGCAAACCAAAGGGTGTTGTGCATACAACTGGTGGGTATAACTTATATACCCATATCACCACCAAATGGATCTTTGATCTCAAGGAGACAGATGTATATTGGTGTACAGCAGATGTAGGTTGGATTACGGGACATAGCTATATAGTTTATGGGCCACTTTCCAACGGGGCAACTACTGTTATGTATGAAGGTGCGCCCCGTGGCTCTAATCCTGGTTGCTTCTGGGATGTAATTGAGAAATATGGCGTGACAATTTTTTATACCGCACCTACAGCCATTCGGGCATTTATTAAAATGGGTGAACATCATCCTAAAACCCGTGATTTATCTTCCTTGCGATTATTAGGAACCGTGGGCGAACCCATCAACCCAGAAGCTTGGATGTGGTATCACAAAATTATTGGTGGTGAACGTTGCCCAATTGTTGATACTTGGTGGCAAACAGAAACCGGCGGTATTATGATTACACCATTACCCGGAGCCATTCCCACCAAACCCGGTTCCGCAACTCTGCCCTTTCCCGGTATCATTGCAGATATCGTTGATTTAGAAGGTAACACCGTACCCAACAATGAAGGCGGTTATTTAGCGGTGCGTCATCCTTGGCCGGGGATGATGCGGACGGTATATAATGACCCAGAACGTTTTCGCCGCACCTATTGGGAACATATCCCCCCCAAAGATGGGAAATATATCTACTTTGCCGGTGATGGTGCTAGACAAGACCCAGAGGGCTATTTCTGGGTTATGGGTCGTGTGGATGATGTTTTAAATGTATCCGGACATCGATTGGGAACTATGGAAGTGGAATCAGCTTTAGTTTCTCATCCCGCAGTGGCGGAAGCCGCAGTTGTTGGTAAACCTGACGAGATTAAGGGTGAAGAAGTTGTCGCTTTTGTCACTTTAGAAGGCACATATCAGCCCAGTGATGATTTGAGTAAAGAACTGAAGCAGCACGTTGTCACAGAAATTGGGGCGATCGCCCGTCCCGGAGAAATTCGCTTTACTGATGCTTTACCCAAAACCCGCTCTGGAAAAATTATGCGGCGCTTGTTGCGAAATCTCGCCTCTGGAGAAGAGGTATCTGGTGATACTTCCACCTTAGAAGACCGCAGTGTTTTAGATAAGTTACGCGAAGGCGTTTAGAGTAATTGGGGACTGGGGATTGGGGATTGGGGACTGGGGAATCCAGTGATTTTGAATCTATCATGGGGATGAGAAATTGATTGAGGTATTGAAAGCATGAAGCTAAATAGCCAATTAAAATCAGCATTGGTCGCCAGTGTCACTATCATCGCCACAATTACTGGCTCACCATTAGTCTTAGCTGATTCGCCCAATTTGAATCAACCAGTTAACTCAACTCAAGTCCCCCAACTAGCACAATTTCGTGGGACCCCGGAAGAAGAGCGATCGCAACTGCTACAACAAGCTAGAATGTTATTAAGTCAAGGTGATTTCTCAGGCGCAGAAGCAAACCTACGCGACTTAACCAAAAAATTCCCTAGATATGCTCTGGCACACTTTGAACTAGGAAACCTTTTGTTTCAACAAAATCAGCCAGAAGCAGCTATTACAGCCTACCAAGAAGCCATTCGCCTCAACTCTAATCATGCTTTAGCTCATAATGGTATTGGTCTAGTGTATGCTAGTCAAAATCGTTGGCAAGAAGCTATTACAGCTTATCAAAAAGCCTTAAATATTAACCCTAATTACGGCGATGCTTTAGCTAATGTAGCTGTTGCATTTCTCCAGAACAATCAAAAAAATGAAGGAATTGCTTCTTTAGAAAAAGCTTTAGAGATTTTTAAATCACAAAGTAGAAATGAAAGAGTTTTACACATTGAACAAGTTTTGCAACAGTTAAAAAATTCCGATCAACCTGATATCTCCTGAAAAATAAATGACATCAACTCTCTATTCCCTGTTGATTTGCTATCTAAAATTTATCTAGATGGATTTTGAGTGGCGATCGCTTGTTTTAATACAGGAATTTTTCTGTAAAATAATGTAGCCCCGATAATACATACTATGCCATCAATTATTAATGTATTGGGCGCACCGATGCGATTGGCTAAAAACCCAGCCAGGAGATTTCCTAAAGGTAAAATTCCTAGAAATGACATCGTGTATAAGCTCATCAATCGCCCCCGTTTATCATCATCTACAATTGTTTGCAGAAATGTATTGCTAGAAGTAATTTGTAGCATCGTTCCCAAGCCCACAAACAGCATGAGGAATAAAGAAAGTGGTAAAAACCGAGATAACGAAAAAGCAATCAGAGCCATTCCTAAAATTACAGGTGAGAAGGCAATTAATTGACAAACTTCTAGTATTTTACTGCTTGTAGCTAGATAAATCCCACCAAAGGAAGCTCCAATTCCCGATGCAGCCATCAAAAATCCCAAGGTTTCAGCACTACCTTTGAGTATATCTTCCGCAAAAATTGTCAGCAAAATAGTATATTGCAATCCCATAAAGCTGATTAAAGCTGATAATAATAAAATGGCTCGAACTGCGGGAAATGTAAAAGCATAAACTAATCCTTCCGCCACCTTTTGGAAAGGATTACCGATTTTTAATGAAATGTGCCTGGGTCGAATATTCATTGCTAATAATGCGGCGATGACAGCAAGATAGCTCAACCCATCAATTAAAAAACAATAAGCAGCGCCAATACTGGCTATGAGTAAACCGCCAATAGCTGGACCAATTAATTGGGTTGTATTAATAATAGTGGAATTGATGGCGATCGCATTAGCTAAGTCTTCTTTACGTTCCACTAGTTCCGGTGCAAATGCTTGTCGCGCAGGTGCATCCACTGAATTGATTAATCCTTGAAACAAGCTTAAGCTAATAATATGCCATACTTCAATTGTGCCAGTCAGGGCTAGTCCTGCTAAAACTAAGGACTGGATCATTGAAAATATTTGTGTCACAATTAAGGTATGATAACGGGAAAACCGATCTACAAATACTCCCCCAAAAGGTGCTAGAAAAAAGCTGGGAATTTGACTACAGAATCCCACAAGTCCCAACATGACTGGGGAATTTGTTAAATAATATACTAGCCAGATTGTAGCAAGCTGTGTCATCCATGAACCAATCAAAGAAACGCCTTGTCCGGCAAAAAACAGACGACAGTTTCTTGACCTCAGCGCTGGTAGTAGTGGCTGCTTGGGGTTTTCGTCTGTATTAGCCATGCAATAATTCCTATTTGAATCGGCTACCTGATACTTTCTGCTGTGATTTTTAACGCTTGATTCATTGATTTAAAACCCTGTTTAATATTTGTCTTCAGGGATTTTTTAGAGATAATCAATTAACCAGAAAAATGTCTCAGTGAATTAACCGCACAAGATTTTTGTCTCATGGTTTAACTTTAAATAATCCCAGGCTTTTAAGATGGTAATAGGTTTCAACTGCATTGCTCCACTCTCCCAAGGCTGAATTAAAGTTATGACTTTTTTTTCCTGGGGTAACTATCAAAATTAGTGAGCAATTGCTATTTACTGTCAAAGAAATGTCTCTAGAATCTTTTGAGGTTAATTATTTCAACCCATTAATTCAGAAAACTTTACTATTCTTCCTCCCATTGTCTGATTTCGGGAAAATTGGCGATCGCCTTCTACAATGACTGTAGCTTTTGCTCAATTAAACTAAAATTGAAGGGCTAAATAGCAGTTAATGTATATAAAGTGGATACAACACCACAAAACCACCATTAATACTAATAATATCCTTGATTTTGGCTCTGCTCGTATCAGACCGTGAGAGAATCACATCAGTAACTTGATGGCGATCGCATTATGACTATAAACGGTACACCAGTGACAAAGTAAAATCACCTAAAAATCAAGACTAAAATTAACCAATTATTTCTTAAAAGCCAGCAGTCGGATTTGAACCGACGACCTTCCGATTACAAGTCGGATGCACTACCACTGTGCTATGCTGGCGCTTTTGCTAAGAAATTTAAGCACCCACCGATTTACTATTATATCATATACAATTCAATTGTCTATAGTCAAGTGCTAACAAAAATATTTCTTCTGACTCCGTGAAGTCCTCAAAGTCACCCAGAAAAAATTAGTGATTTTAACCACTGGTCAACTTGCTAAATTAAAATTGCAGAGTCAAAACTAATTCAAATACTCGGTTGGATGCCAAAATATTAAGTACAGCTTCAAAACTGGACTTTTTTTCACCCAGCTAAGTAAAGGAACAGAAATCGATGATTGTTCTTTACAAATCGGAAGCATGGTAGCGTTAATAGGAAGAGATTTATTAAGCCTAGCGGATCTTAGTCCCCAGGAACTTCAAGAACTCCTGCAACTAGCAACCCAACTAAAATCACAACAGTTGAAGTTGCATTGCAATCAAGTTTTGGGTTTGTTATTTTCTAAAGCTTCAACTCGCACACGAGTTAGTTTTACAGTAGCAATGTACCAATTAGGTGGACAGGTTATTGATCTTAACCCCAATGTCACCCAAGTGAGTCGCGGGGAACCTTTGCAGGATACCGCACGGGTATTAGATAGATATTTAGATGTTTTAGCAATTCGCACCTTTGCACAGCAGGATTTAGCAACTTTTGCTAGTTATGCTAAGATTCCCGTAATTAATGCCCTTACCGATTTAGAACATCCTTGTCAGATATTAGCTGATTTATTGACAATTCAAGAATGCTTTGGGAACATACAAGGCTTAACTTTAAGCTACTTCGGCGATGGTAATAATGTCGCTAATTCCCTCATGCTGGGTTGCGCTTTGGCAGGCGTAAATGTCAGAATTGCCACACCCCCAGGATATGAACCCGATGCAGGTATTGTAGAACAAGCACGAGCAATTGCAGGTGATCAAAGTGAAGTGCTGTTGACTGATGACCCGGAGTTAGCCGCTAAAGGATCTGCGGTGCTTTATACTGATGTTTGGGCAAGTATGGGACAAGAAACAGAAGCAGATAATCGTTTGCCGATTTTTCAACCTTACCAAATTTCCTCACAGTTATTAAGTCTTGCTGAACCAGAAGCAATTGTTTTACACTGCTTACCAGCCCATCGTGGTGAAGAAATTACCGAAGCAGTTTTAGAAGGTTCTCAGTCCAGAGTTTGGCAACAAGCCGAAAATCGTTTACACGCCCAAAAAGCTTTACTTGCTAGTATTTTAGGCGCAGAGTAAATATTTATCCGGCAGAAGTTAAGAGAATAATCTGACTTTTGCCTTTCATATTTTTGCTTCCATCTTGTGATTTGGGATTTTTTGTAGTACTAATGTTCTAAACACATTTGTATTTTTTTCCCAATAAATTTATGGAACGTCTCACAGAAGCTCAACAAGAATTATACAATTGGTTGGTTGAATATATTCGCACTCACCAATATTCTCCTTCAATTCGCCAAATGATGACAGCAATGAAGCTGAAATCTCCCGCACCTATTCAAAGTCGTTTAGAGCATTTACGGACTAAAGGTTATATAGACTGGAATGAAGGTAAGGCGCGAACGATTCGGATTTTGCATCCTACTAAGCAAGGTATCCCAATTTTAGGGACAATTGCGGCTGGTGGTTTAATAGAACCTTTTAATGATGCTATAGATCATTTAGACTTTTCTAATATTTCTTTACCTCCTCAAAGCTACGGTTTACGGGTAGCTGGGGATAGCATGATTGAAGATTTAATTGCTGATGGCGATTTGGTATTTCTGCATCCAGTGTTAGAACCAGACCAGTTAAAGAATGGAACTATTGTCGCTGCGAGAGTTGATGGCTATGGTACTACTTTAAAACGTTTTTATCGTCAAGGCGATCGCGTCACTCTTAAGCCGGCAAATCCTAAGTATGAACCCATTGAGGTACTCGCTACACAAGTAGAAGTGCAGGGTTCTCTGGTTGGGGTTTGGCGGGGTTATTGAATGGGGAGTAGGGGAAAGAGGCTGGGGAGCAGGGAGCAGGGAGCAGGGGGGAAAAGACGGTAATTTCCCAATGACTAATGACTAATGATTAATTATTTAGTGCAGGAACAATCTACTTTTAGGCTAAAAGTTCCATTTGTGAGGGAACGTCAGGGGAGTTATCAAACTCGTCAGCCATTACCAGGATGTCCAATTTTGCCTGCATCTCTGCAATTACGTCCATATCAGCGACAGGCTATTACTAGCTGGTTTGCTAACAATGGCAGAGGTACACTAAAAATGGCTACTGGTAGTGGTAAGACTATTACAGCTTTAGCGATCGCTTGTGAATTATACCAGCAAATTAATTTACAAGTGTTATTGGTGGTGTGTCCTTATCGTCATCTTGTCACCCAATGGGCGAGAGAATGTGAGAAGTTTAATTTACAGCCTATCTTGGCTTTTGAGAATTTACGCACTTGGCAAAGTCAACTATCTACGCAACTGTATAATCTGCGTTCCGGTTCGCAAAACTTTGTCACTGTAATTACTACCAATTCCACATTAATTGGTGATGGCTTTCAGTCCCAACTTAAGTATTTTCCTCCTAAAACTTTAATTATTGGTGATGAGGCGCATAATTTAGGCGCACCGAAGTTAGAAGAAAATTTACCTCGTCGTGTGGGGTTACGACTGGCTTTATCCGCGACACCAGAAAGGTATTTTGATGATTATGGGACGCAATCGTTATTTGATTACTTTGGTTCAGTGCTACAACCAGAGTTTAACTTAAAGGATGCGATCGCTCAAGGGGCTTTAGTACATTATTTGTATTATCCCATACTTGTAGAACTGACTGAAGCGGAAAGTCTTGCTTATTTAAAATTAACAAAAAAGATTGGGCGCGCTCTATTATATAGAGAACGAGAAAATAGCCAACGGGGAAACCTTGAAGACAACGAAGACTTAAAACCATTATTAATGCAACGCGCCAGATTAATTGGCACAGCAGAAAATAAACTCACCGCTTTGCGAGAATTAATGGAGACTCGGCGAGAAAGTACCCATACACTTTTTTATTGTAGCGATGGTTCCCAAGAAACCGGACAGCGTTCATCCTTGCGTCAACTCAAAGCCGTAGCCAAAATTCTCGGTGTAGACTTAGGATATAGAGTCAGCACATACACAGCCCACACTTCCTTAAAAGAACGGGAAACCTTACGCTGTCAATTTGAAAGTGGAGAATTACAGGGTTTAGTCGCCATTCGCTGTTTAGACGAAGGAGTTGATATACCAGCCATTCAAACAGCCGTAATATTATCAAGTTCCGGAAACCCGCGCCAATTCACACAGCGCCGGGGGAGAGTATTACGTCCTCACATTAATAAAGAACGCGCCACCATATTCGATATGATAGTTTTACCACCAGACTTAGATAGAGAAACCATAGAAATAGAACGCAACCTATTAAAAAAAGAACTACGCCGCTTCGTTGAATTTGCCGACTTAGCCGATAACGCCGGCGAAGCCAGAATGAAACTACTAAACTTACAAAAACGTTACGGATTACTAGATATTTAATATGAGACTTGCAAAAAACCTCCAACCCTCATAACTCTGTGTCCTCTGTGTCTCTGCGGTTTGTTCCTCTTCAAACCCAGATTTAAAAAAACAAACTGAAAAATTTTTTTTAAATTTGTAGTAAATAGCAGATAGTGTGGGAGAATAATATTAAGGTTGATTATAATTGAGTGTAGCTTGCGCTAAAAATTTAGCTTCTACCCCATTAGAATGTAAATCCATCTTTAATCTACCACACCCCATACTCAAAATCAAGCCTTCTTTTTTGCCCAATAAATTGCAAAAATTCCCGCAATACCTAAAACCGAGATTAATAGTAGCTTTACGGATGTAAATGCAGGACTTCTAGCAGCTAAAATATAAAGAAAACCTATTTAAAAGCCGCCAAATGCTCCCAGACACAAATATAGAAGATGTGCAGGAACCAATTTCTAGTGCGTCGCCAGAAGTGCGACAGATTATTGAGCGAGTTTGGAAATTGGAAAAAGGCAGACTAGATAAAAAAATCAATAGCCATATTAACGAAGAGATATTAGATATTGTCAAGGAAGAAGTGCAATGAAGCTGACTTCAATTAAGCTGTGCAACTTTCGCTCCTTTTATGGTACAACTCCAGAAATACTCCTGGCGGTAGGAGATACACTGAATACTACAATTATTCATGGTAATAACGGTTCTGGAAAAACCAGTTTACTCAATGCCTTTACTTGGGTATTATATGAAAAATTTAGTGCCGCTTTCGCCTCCGCCGAACAGTTAGTTAATAAACGTTCCATTGCTGAAGCCCAAAAAGGTCAACCTGTAGAATGTTGGGTAGAAGTCGGCTGGGAACATGAAGGTAAACGCTACAAAGTTAAACGTTCCTGTCGGGTTTATAAAAATGAAAGTGACTTTGAAGCTGGTAAAACCGAGTTACGGATGTGGGTAGGTGAAGACGATGGGGAATGGTACTTACCATCACAACTACCAGACGATATTATTAATCAGATATTACCTGCAAGTTTACATCAATATTTTTTCTTTGACGGTGAACGTATAGAAGAAATCGTTCGTTCTGATAAAAAAGCTGAAATTGCGGAAGCGACTAAGATTTTCTTGGGTGTAGAAGTAATTAACCGTTCTATCCGACATTTAGGAGAAGCGAAAAAAACTTTAGAGAATGAGTTGAAAGCCATTGGTGATGCAGAAACTAAGAAACTGCTAAAACAGCAAGAACAGATAGAACAAGAAAGTGAAAGCCTCACCAACCGCCAAACAGAAATTAAACAAGAGTTAGAATATCAACAAACCTTTAAAAAAGAGACAAGTAACCGTTTATTGGAACTTGTTAAAGCCAAAGAAATAGAAGATAGGTGGCAAAATCTAGAATTGCAGAAAGCTGAAAACCAGGAAGCATTCAAGAAAAACAAAGAAGCCTTGAAGAAAATTATTTCCTCACGGGGTTATACAGTATTACTGGGGGAGACAACATCACAATTTAGGAAAATCATTGATGATTTAAAACAGCGCGGTGAGTTAACTTCTGGAATTTCGCGGGAATTTGTCAATGAATTATTACAATCCCAGCGCTGTATTTGTGGTGCAGACTTAAGCGCAGGTACTGATAATCATGAAAATGTGCGAACTTGGCTAGATAAAGCTGGTTCTTCAGCCGTGGAAGAAACCGCTATTCGTATGGGTGTACAAGTAGATGAAATTGATAAACAAGCTGCGGCTTTTTGGGAAGAAATTGATAGAGAACAAGCCAGAATTAAGCAGTTAAGAGAAACCATATCCCAAGTTGAGGGTGAATTGGATAACCTTCAAGACAAACTGCGAAAAGATGCGAATGAAGAAATTAGCAGCTTACAAAAACGCTTAGATGAGATTTCCAGCAAAATTGATGAATTAAATCGAGAACAAGGTGCAAACCAGCAGAAAATTATTCAATTAAAAACAGAAATTGATGCTTTGGGTAAACAAATATCCAAGCAAAAAATGAATGAAGAAAAGCAAATATTAGCGCAGCGACGCATTAATGCTACTCAAGATGCAATTGAACGGTTAACTGAAGTTAAAAATCGGCAAGAAAAACAATTTCGTCTGCAACTAGAAAAACGAGTCCAAGAAATATTTAACCAACTTTCAGTCAAACCATATATTCCCAAAATTAGCGAAAAATATGAATTAACCTTAGTAGAACATACGGCGGGAATAGAAGCACCAGTTGCAGCTTCCACAGGAGAAAATCAAATTCTCAGTTTATCGTTTATTGCCAGCATCATCGATAAAGTCCGCGAGTGGAGTCAAAAACGCAAAATGATGATGCTTCCCGATAGTAGCACATTTCCTATTGTTATGGATTCCCCCTTTGGCAGCTTAGATGAAATGTCACGCCGACATATAGCAGGAACAATTCCCAAATTAGCTAATCAATTAATTGTCTTAGCCAGTAAAACCCAATGGCGAGGTGAAGTAGAAGAAGAAATGGCAGAAAGAATAGGTAGAGAATATGTACTTACCTATTATTCCTCAAAACCAGATTGTGAACAAAATTATATCCAATTAGCAGGACAAAAATACCCCTTAGTCAAGCAAAGCCCCAACGAATTTGAATATACCGAAATCATAGAAGTAATTCGTAATTAATTCTCCTTCCTCTCCTCTCTGCGCCTCTGCGTCTCTGCGTGAAACAATCATGAATAAATATACCCTAATAACACTCACCTTTCTTCTCACTTTATCCCACACCCGCACCCTCGCCTTTTCTGACACCCAAAACTACTGGGGAAAAAATTGTCTGCAACAATTAGGAGAACGCAAACTAATTACAGGCTACCCCGACGGAAGTTTTCGCCCTAATGTAACCGTCACCCGCGCGGAAGCATCTGTATTAATGTTAAATGCTTTCCCCGACGCACCAATACAGCGCCCAAGCATTATATTTAAAGATGTACCTCCCAATCATTGGGCAAATCAAGCCATTGCTAGGGCTTATCAAAAAGGATTCTTTGCTGGTTATCCAGGGCAAATTTTTCAACCGAATCAAGCAATTCCCAGGGCGCAAATTATCGGTGTGCTAGCTGGGGCGAAAAATTATAATTCTGTACCTAACCCAGCGCAAACATTACAACAGTACTTTGATGATGGGGCGCAAATTCCTAACTATGCCCAAAATGCGATCGCGCAAGGGGCAATTAATAGTATTATTGTTAATTATCCTAACATTAAACAGCTAAAACCTCTACAAAGTGCTACGAGAGGGGAAGTTGCAGCTTTAATGTGTCGGGCGTTAAATATCTACGCTGTTCCACCAGAATATATTGCGGGAATAGAAGTACATCCCCAAGAGGTACGGCGTTTACCAGGACAACTAAATATTATTCCCACATTTAACAGTAATAGCCCCGAATTGGTGACAACTGACGGCATTTTACTATCAACTTTCCCCCCAGATGGGAAACAAACACCAGAAGCACATTTAAATTATCCCTTTCAAGGCAGATTTGATGTCTTCGCCCATCATATAGTTAGGGCAGAAACACCATCTCAAAGCCGCACGGTTTACCAAGGTATCATTGTCCATAATCCTGGAAATCAACCTGCAACATTGCAAGTATTACAAGCTGCTAGTTACCTTACTAAGGAATCACCGTTTATCAGTCTGCCGGATATGGTAGATAATCCCCAAGGTACAGTTTACGCTGGCCCTGGTAGTCGCACAATGAATGATGTCTTGCGGGGTATCAGACAAGCTAATTTTCCGGAAAGATTGGTAATACAACCAGGTACAAGCCAAATATTAGCAAATTTAGAGATTCCTGTGCGATCGCCATCTTCTAGTGGTCGCAGTACGATGATCAGATTGGAGAGCGATCGCCCGCTTTATATGGCAAAATTATCTCAGAGTAGCAATACTCCGCCCAGTTTAGCCCAGTGGCAAAGACTTCTGGATACTGGCAGTTTAGCAGGAAAACGCGATGCTATTCCTACGCCTCTCGATCCTCCCAGAGAACCCACAGTATTTAGTCGGGTAGCTGGTGTTTCCCAAGGGACGCAATGGCAAGCCCAAATTACAGATAATTCCAGTGTACCAGATTTGACGATACCGCAGCGAGGACAGGCGTTTTCTTATCCTTTGGCGACTATACATTTAGTTACTCTTAGCACTGGGCAAATTCAAAGTGCGCCGATGTTGAAACGTTATGTGGATACGGCTTATTATGCTCACAGTAACTATGGGATAGAATACAATCTCAGTTTGCCTTTACGTAATTCTAGCAGTCAAACCCGGACTGTAACTGTATCTATTCAAACTCCGGTGAAGGATGAAGGGGGAAGTGATAGGTTACTGTTTTTACAGCCACGGGTGGAACAGGTATTTTTTCGGGGAACGGTGAGGGTGCGTTATCCCGATGACAATGGCGTGGAAAGAACCCGCTATGTGCATTTGGTACAGCGACGGGGACAAACTGGTGAACCTTTGCTGAGGTTGGAAATGCAAGGGGGAGAGAGGCGACAGGTTCAAGTGGATTTTTTGTATCCTCCTGATGCTACTCCACCGCAGGTTTTGACTGTGAGGACTCAGGGGTGAATTTTTCACGCAGAGGCGCAGAGGCGCGGAGGGAAGAGGTAGAGTTGAGATTGGTGGTTGTTTTTGAGGTGGGGTTATGATTGCGAGTCGAGAAGGAAGTTATATGTCTCCCCAGGAGTATTTGGAATGGGAGGAAACGCAGGAGGTTAAGTATGAATATATTAATGGTGAAGTTTTCGCCATGACTGGGGGGACTATTCCTCATACTAGTATTGCTCTTAATTTAGCTGCGGCGTTAAAAGGACATTTACGAGGGGGTAAGTTTCGTGCTTTTATGGCAGATGCAAAGCTGGGTGTATCGGAAAATGGCCCCTTTCATTACCCGGATGTGATGGTGAGTTGTCATCCAAGGGATAAAAAAGCTATTAAGTTTATTCAGTATCCTTGTCTGATTGTTGAGGTTCTTTCCCCAAGTACGGAAGCTTACGACAGAGGGGGTAAGTTTACGCAGTATCGCCGGATAGTAACTTTGCAAGAGTATCTGCTGATTGATGCTCAAAAAATGAGTTTGGATTGTTTTCGACTGAATGATAGGGGTTTATGGGAGTTACATCCTTACACTGAGGGGGATGAGGTTCATTTAAGTAGTGTTGATTTTCGCTTTCCTCTATCCTTGGTTTATGAGGATGTGGAGTTGACGAACCACAGAGGCGCAGAGGACACAGAGAGGAAAGGGGAATAGGGAATAGGCGATCGCATCTAATATTCGGTTAAAATAGTCACAATATAGATATCATTATTATGGCGGAAACTGGTAGAATCAGGGTTGCTAAAGATAAAACTCAATTAGTTAAGGATTTAACAACTTCAGATGGGGGAACCGGACCTTTTCAAACATTTGCTGATGTGATTGTGTTTGCAGCAGCGTTGGGTGCAAAGCATAAAAAAAGAGTCCCTCTAGTGGAAATTTCTAAACGAGAACCTTCGCCCATCCGGTTAGAATATTTCGCTTCGGTGGGAAATGATGTAGTAATTAAATTATTGGGAGTTTCTGAAACTCAGGATATTAAAATATTATCTCCCCATGAAGAAGAATATGAAAGGCAACGTAATCAGACGTTTGAAGAATATGCTAATGGCGGACTGGAAATATTACAAATCGAGTTGCATGGAGCAGTAGATTATTCGGAGCGAATTTTATTATTTTTAAGTTATGAAAGAACTAGCCATGAAGAACAAGAAGAGGAATTTGATTTAACAAAATTCCTTTCTTGAATTAGTATCTCGTTAGTAAGAAGGGTTTTCGATCCAACCTAGTTTATATTTGAGTGTCTTGACTGCATCGGTTACTGCATTTGCACCAGTAGATATCTACTAAGTCAGAAATGTTGAATCTCGTTACAAAACTTTACATATGATGTTTTAATACAAAGTTACTGCTGTACATAAAAGCTTCTTGTCCTCTTTAGCTTAACGGGTGACAAGGTGGCTCAAGATGAGATGTGGCAATAATTTGAGAAAAT